>NZ_JBEPEQ010000172.1:0-8242 GCF_040300925.1 Micromonospora sp. NPDC000207 | reverse complement strand
CGGGTGGCGCAGTGGCGGGTGCGGCGGCGGATGTCCCAGCAGGTGTTCGCCGACCGGTTGGGGAAGTCGAAGAGTTGGGTGGACAAGGTCGAGCGGGGTGTCCGGGCGTTGGACAGGTTCTCGGTGATCCAGGAGATCGGCGAGGTGCTCCGGGTCGATCCCCTGGTGCTGGTCGGCCGCGATGCTCCACCGCCGGTGGTCGCGGATCGGGGCGCGGACGGGCTCGACCACCTTCGGGCGGCGCTGGCCTGTTACGACGTCTTCCGCGCGGACGTGCCGGGGTGGTGCGTTCCGGCGGAGGAGGTGACGCGGCACGTCGGCCACGCCTGGTTGACCTTCCAACACGGGCACTACACCCAGTCGGTGAGGATGCTGCCCGGTCTGGTCGACGCTACCCAGCGGCTCCACGCGGTGAACCCGGGGGCGGGGGCGGGGCTGCTCGTTCAGGTGTATCGAATCACCGCGTCCCTCCTGGTCAAGCTCGGTGACACCGGTCTGGCCTGGTTGGTGGCGGATCGGGCGTTGACGGTGGCGGGCGGTGCGCCGGTGCTGGCGGCGACGGCGGCGGTGCAGCTCGGGCAGGCGTTGCGCGGGTGCAGTCGGGATCGGCTGGCGCTGGCTGTCACTGTCGCCGCTGCTGATCGGCTCGCCTCGTCGGCGCAGCGGCCGGAACCGATGGTGGTCGGGGCGCTGCTCCTGCAGGCCGCGCACGCCGCTGCGGGGTGTGGCGATCATCGTGGTGTGGTCGAACTGCTCGGTCAGGCGTCCGAGGTGGCCGGACGGGTCGGCTCCGGCCGGGAGGACCACCAGACCGGATTCGGTCCGGTCGCCCTGGCCCTGACCGAGGTGGTGACGGCGCTGGTGCGGGGTGACGCCGGGGAGGCGGTGCGTCGGCACGAGAGGGTGACCGGTGACCGCCGGTGGCCGAGGCTGTCGCCCGAGCACCGGGCGGCGTACCTGGTGGACGTCGCGCGGGCGTACCTTCAGGTCGGTGACGTGGTCAGGGCGGGCGCCGCGCTGGTCGAGGCGGACCGGGTCGCGTCGGCGGAGGTCCGGTGCCTGCCGGTGGGGCGCGCGGTACTGGCCGAGGTGTACCGCACCGGCCCGGCGTCGGCGGGGGTGACGCGGCTGGCGTCGGCGGCCGGGCTGGGTCGGTGAGCGGGGGCCACCTGTCGCCGGCTCAGGTTCGCAACCGGCTGATCCTGTCGGCCCGCTGGATCCTTCGGGATCACCTGCCGGACGTGGACGGCCGGTGCCCGATCTGCCGGGTGCGGGACTGCCAAGCCGTCACCGTTGCCCGAGACTGTCTCGCCTCACTCGGCGCGCGACCGGAAGGTCGGGTGTCCAGCCGAGATCCGCCGTGACCCGGTACGCGTCGTCAGCTCACCCAGTGCCAGCCGTCGCCGAGGGTCCACCGGACCTGGCACGGGTCGGCGAAGCAGTCGAAGCGCGACTCGGGGGGAAGCGGGTGGGGGCTGTGCAGGTAGCCGGCCGCCCCGTCGGGGATCCCGGTCCACTGTGGCAGGGACAGGACGGTCCCGCCGTCGGGTGCGGGGAGTCGGGCGGCCCGGCCGGTGACCGACAGGTGCCGAAGGTGGTCGGGCAGGGGCTGCCCGTAGTAGTCCTCGGACGAGGCGGTGGTCAGGCCGTCGTCGGGGAGGGCCGGGCTCGTGGTGGGGCTGCCGTCGGGGACGGCCGGGTTGGTGGTGGGGCCGTCCTCGGGGAGGGACCGGGCCGTGGCGAAGTCGGCCTGGTGGAGTCGGTGGAAGCCGCGGACGTAGAGGGACGTCCAGTCGACGACGAGGATCGTGGTGGCGGCGAGCGTCGCCACGGCCAGGGTGGCGACGGCGGGCCGCCATCGGTGTCGGAGTCCGAGGACGGTGGCCGTGGCGGCGGTGAGGGCGAGGGCGAGCAGCCAGGTCAGCGCGAACGTCGCCAGCCCGAGCAGCCACAGCTGGGACATCCTGATGCCGAGCAGGTGCACGGTGGCGACCAGCAGCCAGGCGGCGGCGGTGGCCGCCGGGAGGAACAGATCCAGTCGACGTGTCGACCTCGTCGGAGCGTCGTGCATCGGCACAGTGTCCACCATGGGCGCGCAGTCGGTGGTCACGTCGGGTGGTGTCCACGCCGTGGGTGCCCCCTTGCCGGAAGACCTATCAAGGCTGTAGGAAAAGTGGGACTTCGATGTGGGGCCGCCACGACCGTCGTGTCGGCCGGTGGTCGAGCCGTGCGACCGGAGGGACCCGACATGACCGACACCCTGGTGGACCTGGCACTGGACCCCCTCGGCCCGCACATCGGCGCCGACGTGCGGGGACTGGACCTCGACCGGGCCACCGACGCCGAACTGGCCGCCGTCCGGGCGGCACTGGTGGAGCGCAAGGTGCTGTTCTTCGCCGACCAGCGTCTCGACGACGACGGCCAGGTCCGACTGGGTCGCCGCCTCGGCGAGCTGACCGCCTCGCACCCGGTGGTCGCCGGCGTGGACGAGCGCCACCCGGAGGTGTACGAGCTGGACAGCGCCGACAACGGTTTCGCCGACGTGTGGCACACCGACGTGACGTTCATGCCGCGCCCGCCCCTGGGGTCGATCCTGCGGGCGGTCACCCTGCCGGCCGGTGGTGGGGACACGACCTGGGCGGACAGCCAGTTGGCGTACGACTCCCTCGCCGAACCGGTGCGGCGGCTGGTGGACCGGCTGGTGGCCGTGCACGACGGCAACCGGGAGTTCGGCTACTACCTCGCCCACCGGCGGGGTGGCCGGGGCAGCGTGTGGGAGGGGGAGGTGGTGACCCGTCTCGACCCGGTGGAGCACCCGGTGGTCCGGGTGCACCCGGAGACCGGACGCCGGGGCCTGTTCGTCAACCCCGGATTCACCTCCCACGTCGTCGGGGTGTCCGAGGCCGAGAGTCGGGGGATCCTGGACCTGCTCTACGCCCACCTGACCAGGCCGGAGCACCTGGTCCGGCACCGGTGGCGGCCGGGGGACGTGGCGATCTGGGACAACCGCAGCACCGCCCACTACGCCAACCGTGACTACGGCACCGCCCGGCGGGTGATGCACCGGATCACCCTGCGCGGAGACCACCCCCGGGGTCCGGTGGACCCGTGGCGGGGCCCGGCGGTCGTGGACGTCAGTGGGTGAGGGTGAGGGTGACCAGGAAGGCCGGGTGGTCGGTGGTGCCCTCCATCCCGATCGCCCGGGTGGCCGCGACGGGCAGGTCGTCGGTGGCCATGAACTGTTGCACGCCGCCGTCGTGCCGGTGCTGGTAGTCGACCGGGACGCAGGCCCGCACGTCGGGGTCGCCGCCGTGGCGGAGGTTGAGGTCGCCGCTGACCACCGTCGGCAGGTAGCGGCCGTCGGCGTGCAGCTGTGGGATCGCCGTACCGAGCAGGTGGTTGCACTGGGCGAGGGCCAGTGTCGAACTGGTGTAGGCCAGGTGTGTGGTGCACGCGTGGTAGGCGCTGCCCGCCTCGACGCAGAGCCAGGCGCGCTCCTCGGGGTCGTCGGGGTCCTGCGCCGGATAGATCCCGCTGTGTACGGCGTGTCCCCGGTCGCCCGTCGGCACGTGCGCCACCACCCCGACGCCGTACTCCTGGCCGTTGAGGCAGTGGTAAGGGCCGCCGGTGCGGCGGTTGCGGGCGGGGGCGAAGGCCGGAGCGACCGCGTCGTCGCCGTGGACGGCGGCCATCGCCGAGCGGAGGAGCTCCAGGTCGTCCCGGCAGGCCTCGTTGAGCGTCACCACGTGGGGTCTCTCGACCCGGACCAGCTCGGCCGCCCGCGCCGGTGCCTCCCCGGTGTGGCACCCGGCGAGCCCGCTGCTGCACAGGTTGACCTGCAACACGCGTAGTTCGACGGGGGTGGGTGCGTCGTCGGCCCCGGGTGCGGTGACGGTGCATCCGGCCAGCAGCAGGACTGTCGCGAGCAGGAGGCGGGCGGCGCGCGACGGCCCTCGGAGTGGGGACTGACGACCGGCCATGCACCTGCCTTGCTGCGCGGGGGTGGGAAGTCTACCGGGGGTCGGAGCCGTCGACCCGGGCCGGTACGGATGTCCCGGGAGGGCGGGCGGTCGTCCCTGCCGTCCGGGACACCCCGCCCACCAGTGTCGAAGCCGTCAGGGCTCGACGAGGCCGGGTTCCACCCGGTCCATCCCGGTGGGAGGAACCTGTGTTGCGGACAGTGGCAAGAGGCCCCGGGGGGCGTGCCCGCCCCTTCGGGAGGTCACCGGGGCGCCGGGGCGCGTTCGGGCGGTGGTGCGCCGTCGGGATCGCCGCGGTGCTGGCGGTGACCATGCACCAGACTCCGGCGCGGGCCGACGACCCGGTGCCGTTCGACGAACACGCTGTGCACGGCGCCCTTTTCGCGGCGGTGGTGCAGCTGCGCGACAACGGCGCGGCGGGGCTGACCGACGCTCTGCTCACCGCCGAACTGCTGGACTGGCGGGCGGCGAACCCGAGCGCCGACGCCGCCCAGATCACCGCGCACGCCACCGGCACCCGGGCGGCGGTCGCCCCGGTCGTGCCGGAGGGTTCCGGTGAGGAGCGGTCCCGGTTCGCCCTGGCGATGGCGCTGCTGGCCCGGTTGGGGGCGACCCCGTCCAGCGGCGCGGTGCTCACCGGCCCGGCGTTGCGGCTCTTCCTGGACAGCACCGTCGGCGCCGAGGGTGCCAACGTGGTGCCGGACATGCTGAACCTGGTCCGGGGCGGATACCAGGACGCCGCGTGGAACGCCCGCTCCCGGGACGTGGTCCGGGACACCTGGGTGGAGCTGCACCGGCGGGCGAAGGTGGACGAGGCCCTGGCGCTCGGCTGGGACACCGCCTTCACCGCCCGCACCCAGACGCCGGTACGGACGCCGGTGGACACCCTCCTGGCCACCCGGATCCACGACCCGCGCCCCGACGGCAACTCCGGCACCCTCGGCCACTACGTGCCGCTGACCGCCATCCGGGCCGAACGCGACGACCCCGCCGCGTACCGGACGCTGGTGCAGGAGCGGGCGTACGCCGCGCTGGCAGTGCTGGACGCGAGCGGACGGGCCCGGATCGACGAGGTGGTGGCCAGGGCGACGACGTACCCGCTCAACGGGAACCCGAAGCCGACCCAGGCGGTGATCGACGAGGAGAAGCGCAAGACCGCCGAGAACAGGACAGTCTTCGAGGGGCTGGGCTCCACGGTGAGCGTCCTGTCCACGGTGATGGGATTCCACGACAGGAAGTTCGGCAAGCAGCTGGAGACGATCGGCAAGGCCGTCGTCACCTCGGTCACCGCGATCAACACCTACATGACCACCATCCTCGGCCAGGGGTTGAGCGCGGCCGCCACCGCGATGGGCACGGCGGTGCTGACCGGTAACCTGCTCGGCGCGGCGGTGAGCCTGATCGGTCTCTTCGCCGGTGGGGGCGACCCGAACGCCGCGGTGCAGGCCGAGATCGGCAAGCTCCGGGAGCAGATCAACCGCCTCGCCCAGGGCATGGACCGGCGGTTCGACCGGATCGAGTCGGCGCTGACCGAGATGTACGGCAACCTGATCGCCCAGCTCGACGCGCTGACCAGGTCCCTGGACCAGGTGCACGCCAACCTCGGTCGGATCGCCACCCAGCTGCAGACCATCGAACGCAAGATCGACTCGATGGCGCTGGCCACCCACGCGGCGCTGGAGCAGATCGCCACCGACCCGCTCAACTCGGTGATCACCACGTACGTGCACCACAAGGAGATCACCGGGCAGCCGATCCCGGACTACATCAACACCTACTTCCCGAAGGCCGAGTCGCCGACGTTCGAGTTCGCCACGGTACGGGCGCAGGGGCAGGGGACCTTCACCGTCCCGGCCGGCACCAGCACCGTCGACCCGGTCTCGCAGCTCGACCTCTTCCTGCCCGAGGGCTCGGTCAACTACCTGGCACAGTGGGCCGGACAGCGGGTCGGGGGCACCTGGGCCAGCGGACGGGTCGCCAACGCCGCCGCGTGGAAGACCGCCGCCCGCACGTACAACATCCTGCAGTTGCAGAACCCGCAGTACGCCCGGCAGATCACCCCGGCGCGGGCCGAGGCGGTCGCGGAGGCCGGCGACGAGATCAACCGCCGGGTCCGGCAGTTCAGCGCCCCGGGTGCCGGTGGGGCCACCAACGCCCTGTTCACCGCGCTGGTAGCCGACTACCGGACGGCGGTGAACGCCTGGCGGGAGCAGGCCGACAACGTCCGTCTGGCGGTGCTGTGGAACGGCAGCGACGTGATCCCCGAGTACGACCTGTGGGGCACCCCGGACCAGCAGATCCCCGCCGGCAACCGGATCGGTGACAGCGGCTCGATCGGCCCCTGCACGGGGACCCTCGGCACCCGTACGGTCCCGTCGACGCTGCGGCACAACACCCTGCCGAACCCGTTCCAGCTGGCCCACCACGCCATGCCACCGGCCCACCGACCCGCCTTCACCAGCTGCTACGAGGCGCAGTTCGTCAACGTGGTGGAGAACGAGGGGCCGCGCTTCCACACCACCAGCGGTGACCTCCAGATCACCGTCCGGTCCCGGGTGAAGTGGTCGGGCGGGGACTGGCAGCAGGTCCGCAGCGCCACCCGGGTCTTCCCGATCGGGGTGTTCTGCTCCTGGAACGTCCGCTCCCAGGAACCGGACGGGTACTGCTACGACGAGCGCAAGTACCTCGACGAGCGGTGGACGGGCACCTACCGGCCGGCCTTCGAGTCCAGCGCGATCCCGGCGGTCGACGCCCAGACGACGACCGCCCGGGCCAAGGCCGCCAGCATGCTCTCCGGTCGGCAGAAGTACTACTACCGGGTGATGCTGGCCGGCACCGGGACCGCCGCGCCGGACCCCGGGACCTGGGACTCGGCCAAGGTGCTCTGGCAGCGGGGCAAGAAGGTCTCCGACACGTTGCGGCTGTTGCAGGCCTACACCGAGCTGGGATGGGGCACCGCCCTGGAGTCCGACGACGGCCTGCGTGGACTGCTCTTCGGCGACCAGGGGCTGCCTGCCGACTGGTCCCGCCCGCGCAGCGACACCGACCAGTCCGCCAACCGGCACCTGCACAACGCGATGGCGCGGGCGGTGGCGAACTACGCCGAGTGCACGCAGACCGACGGCTGGGACCCGTGCCAGGGTGACCGGTCGGGGTTCCTGCCCCTGGCCGACCAGGGCCAGTACGGGCCGGGCTGCGCCCAGCCGACCACCGCTCCCCGTGATCCGCTCAGCGCCTGCCTGGTCGGTGCCGCCCAGGTCCGCGCCGACCAGCTCGCCGCCAGGTACACCCACTGGTCGGGTCGGGTGCACGCCGGAACGCACGTCGAAGGGCTGCCGGACGTGACCGCCACCGTCGACATGACCCGGGCGGCCAGCGGGGCGATCCGGCTGGGCTGACCGGTCGGGCCGACAGGTCGGGCGATGGTCCCACCGGCTCGGGACGGATGTCCCGGGCCGGTGGGACCTCGGTGGGCCGACGATGGACGGGGTGGGACGTTCACCCACGAAACCGGTACCGATGTCGGTGCCACTGTGGACGGCTGCCGTCTACGCTGCGCTCGATCCCGAGGAGACCGCCATGCCCCTGCCTTCGCCCGACCACCAGGCCCACGACCACGACCAGCGGATCGTGGTGGTCGCCGCCGACAACACCCTCTGCCACGTGTACGAGAGCTTCACCGAGCTGCTCGACGAGCCACGGCACTACGACACGCTCGACGGCGGGGTGGAGTTCTTCGACGTCACCGGCCGCCGACTGACCCCGGTCTTCTCCCCGGACTGGCAGTTGACCGGCCTGCAACCGACTGTCGAACCGGCCGAACCGGAGGTGCTGCGGGTCCGGTTCAAGGCGGTCATGGCCCACCTGGACCGGTTCGTCCGCGACCGCCCGGACGTCCTGGGCGACCACCGGGTCGACCTGGAGCAGGTCCTGGCCGCCCTGCCCCACTGCGACGACCCGGACCTGGTGGACGTCGTCGACTCGCTGCCCCGCCACGTCCGGGGCCACCGGGGCAACCTGCTGCACAACGCCGTCCACGCCGCCGGCTGGGCCCACCGCTGAGTCCCTCGCACCCACCACCGTCCGGGAGGGGCTCCGTTGCCGCCGACCGCACCACCCCTGCCCGCCCGCCGCCGGGCCCTGGTCGTGGCGGGGGTGGTCGTCGCCCTCCTCGTCCTGGCCGGACACCTGTGGAGCCGGGAACCCGCCGCCGCCGGGCCGGTCGCGGTGACCGCGGGTCTCGCCGTCGCGTTCACCGCCCT
>NZ_JBEPEQ010000171.1:0-8373 GCF_040300925.1 Micromonospora sp. NPDC000207 | reverse complement strand
GGGTGCTCCACCCGCTGGTGGCCGCACCCCGCCCCGACTCGGCGGGTCTGGGCAGCGTGGACCGGGCGCGGGCGGCCGAGGCGGCGTTCCGGCTGCGCTCCGGCGGGTGGCGGTCCCGGCGGTCCGCCCCACCCCGGAGTCGACCTCCGACCACACCACCGCCGGTCGCCCTCTCCCGGGCCCGTCGGTCCGGTGTGTCGGAGCCGGTGGTCGTGGTGCTGGACGACATCCTCACCACCGGCGCGACCCTGGCGGCGGTGAGCCGGACACTGCGGGTGGCCGGACTCGCACCGTCGGTCGCGGCGGTCCTCGCCGCGACCCGGAGACGACACAGTCGGTGACTGTCCGTGTTTCCGTTTCACCCGATGGTGTAACGACGTGTGAAAACTTTTGAGCCACGCTGACAACTGGGGGTGACTGCCGGGCAAATCGGCGTTAGCGTTTCGGTGTCCAGGGTAGAGGTGTTCGCACCGCCCCTGGCGGTGAGAGGAGGCGTAGCCGTACCTGACCGGTCGACGCCGGAGCGGGACTCCCGACAGGCGGATCGACCGGGTGTTGATCGAAACAGACCGTCCGTACGAGGAGGTCAGATGGACATCGTTGTCAAGGGCCGTAACGTCGAGGTCCCCGACCACTACCGGGTGCACGTCGCAGAGAAGCTTGCCAAGATCGAACGCTACGACCACAAGCTGATCCGGGTCGACGTCGAACTCTTCCACGAGCGCAACCCCCGCCAGGCCGACCACTGCCAGCGGGTCGAGATAACCGTCGTGTCCCGTGGACCTGTGGTCCGCGCCGAGGCCTGCACCGACGACTTCTACAGCGCGCTCGACGCCGCCATCGCCAAGTTGGAGACCCGGCTGCGCCGGGCCGCCGACCGTCGGCGGGTCCACCGGGGGCGGCACGCGCCGATCTCCGTCGCCGCCGCCACCGCAGGTCTGCCGGTGGTGGAGCTCGACACCCCGCTGGCCGCGTCGCTCGCCGCCCGCAACGGTACGGCCACAGCGGTCGCCGAACGCGAGGACGAGCCCGAGGACGAGTTCGACGACCAGCCGTGGCACATCGCCCGGGAGAAGGTGCACCCGGCCGACCCGATGACCGTCGACGAGGCCCTGTTCCAGATGGAACTGGTCGGGCACGACTTCTACCTGTTCCAGGACAAGGAGTCCGGCCGACCGAGCGTCGTCTACCGGCGGCACGCCTACGACTACGGCATCCTCTCGCTCGACACCTGAGCCGAACCGCCGTCCGGGACGTCGCGGTGGGTCGGTGGGAGACCCACCGTGACGTCCCCGTGTCGACGGCTCACGGCACGTCCTGCGGGAGCCGGGCGGCGATCCTCACGTCCTGCGGGAGCAGGGCGGCGATCCAGCAGTCCACCCGCTGCCCCCGATGGTTCAGCCCGGCCCGCAGGGTGCCCTCGACAGTGAAGCCGGCCTTCTCCGCAGCCCGTCGGGAGGCGGTGTTGCCGACCATCGCCCGCCACTCGATCCGGGCCAGCCCGAGGGTGGTGAACCCCCAGGTGCTGAGGGCGGCCAGCGCGGCGGCGACGTACCCCCGGCCCCTGGCGTGCGGGGCGACCATGAATCCCACGTCGGCAAGGAGCGGGTCGGTGGGACTCATCCGCAGGTCGATCACGCCCACGTAGCTGTCGTCGTGGTCGGCGAGGACGAAGTTCGCGGCGGTCCCCGCCGCCCAGGCGCGTCGGGTGACGCGCAGGTACGACTCGGCGTCTTCGTGCTGGTACGGGACCGGGACCGTGGTCCACCGGATCGTCTCCGGGTCCTGGCAGGTGGTGGTCACCGCCGCCAGGTCCCGTACCTCCAACGGGCGCAGCCGCAGCTCGTGGTCGCCGACGGTGGCGAAGAGGATGGGTTGGTCCCGACCGAAGACGGCTGCCCGGCGGGCCACGAGGGTGCCCGTCGCTGCCGGTCCGGGGGCACCCGGCGCCGGCACCTCACCGGGCAGCAGGGAGCCGATCCACCCGTCGCCGCCGCCCCCGGTCACCGGGTCGGCCAGCCGGAGCTGTCCCTCGATCCGGAACCCGGCGCGCAGCGCCACCATCCGGGAGGCGTGGTTGCCGAGTTCGGCCTGCCAGAGCAGGCGGCGCAGGTCGAGGGTGTCGAACGCCCAGCGGGCCAGGGCCCGTACCGCCCGCACGGTGACGCCCTGGCCCCGCGCCCAGGGGGCGGTCCAGTAGCCCACCTCACCCGAGCGCAGCACCCGGTCGATGGAGACCAGGGCGCAGGAGCCGAGAAGTTCCCCGCCGACCGCGTCGCAGACGGCGAAGGGCGCGCCGGTCCCGTCGGCCCAGGCCGCCGGGGCCAGATCGGTGAGGAACCCGACCGCGTCCCGGCGGCGGTACGGGCTCGGCACCCCGGTCCAGCGCCTGATGTCGGGGTCCTGGCAGGCGCTGTGGACCGCGTCGGCGTCCGACGCCTGCCAGGGGCGCAGTCGCAGGCCGTCCTCGACGATCTCCACACCGTTCATCGGGCAATCGTGCCGGACCGTTCGCCCTGGGCGTAACCGGATTGCCTGCCTGGCGGGCCACGCGGCGCGGTTTATGTCGTATTCGGTGACTCCGAGGGCCGCCACCAGTGACGCGCACCCCGACCGAACGCCTACGATGGGTCGAGACTGTCTCAGGGGAGCGTTGATCCGTGTCGATTCTGGAAAAGGTCCTCCGCGCCGGCGAGGGCCGTATGGTCCGCCGGCTCAAGGCGATCGCCGCCGCCGTCAGCTCGATCGAGGACGACTATGTCGACCTCACCGACGAGGAGCTGCGCGGCATGACCGACCAGTTCCGGGAACGTCTGGCCGACGGGGAGACCCTCGACGACCTGCTACCCGAGGCGTTCGCGGTGTGCCGCGAGGCGGCTGCCCGGGTGCTCGGCCAGCGGCCGTACGACGTCCAGGTGATGGGCGGCGCGGCGTTGCACTTCGGCAACATCGCCGAGATGAAGACCGGTGAGGGCAAGACCCTGACCTCGGTCATGCCGGTGTACCTCAACGCACTGTCCGGGCTGGGCGTGCACGTGGTGACCGTCAACGACTACCTCGCCCAGCGGGACGCGGCGTGGATGGGCCGGGTGCACGAGTTCCTCGGCCTGACCGTCGGGGTGGTGCTGCCGAACCGGCCGTCCAGCGAGCACCGGGCCGCGTACGAGTGCGACATCACGTACGGGACCAACAACGAGTTCGGCTTCGACTACCTGCGCGACAACATGGCGTGGTCGAAGGACGAGCTGGTGCAGCGCGGTCACAACTTCGCAGTGGTCGACGAGGTCGACTCGATCCTGATCGACGAGGCCCGGACCCCGCTGATCATCTCCGGCCCGGCCGAGCACTCCGCCCGCTGGTACGGCGAGTTCGCCGGGGTGGTGGCCCGGCTCCAGGCCGGCAAGGACGGTGAGGGCGACTACGAGGTCGACTTCTCCAAGCGGACCATCGCCGTCACCGAGCGGGGTGTCGCCAAGGTCGAGGACCGCCTCGGCATCGACAACCTGTACGAGTCGGTGAACACCCCGCTGGTCGGCTACCTGAACAACGCCATCAAGGCCAAGGAGCTCTACAAGCGGGACAAGGACTACATCGTCAACGACGGCGAGGTGCTGATCGTCGACGAGTTCACCGGCCGGATCCTGCACGGCCGCCGGTACAACGAGGGCATGCACCAGGCGATCGAGGCCAAGGAGGGGGTGGAGATCAAGCAGGAGAACCAGACCCTGGCCACCATCACCCTGCAGAACTTCTTCCGCCTCTACGACAAGCTCTCCGGGATGACCGGTACCGCCCAGACCGAGGCCGGCGAGTTCAACAAGGTCTACAAGGTCGGCGTGGTGAGCATCCCCACGCACCGGCCGATGGTCCGTGAGGACCGCGCCGACGTCATCTACAAGACCGAGAAGGCCAAGTTCAACGCGGTCATCGAGGACATCGCCGAGCGGCACGCGATCGGCCAGCCGGTCCTGGTCGGCACCGTCTCGGTGGAGAACTCCGAGGTCCTGTCCCAGCTGCTGCGTCGCCGGGGCATTCCGCACTCGGTGCTGAACGCCAAGTTCCACGCCCGGGAGGCGGAGATCGTCGCCCAGGCGGGACGCAAGGGCGCGGTCACCGTCGCCACGAACATGGCCGGCCGTGGTACCGACATCCTCCTCGGCGGTAACCCCGAGTTCCTCGCCGCGGACGAGCTGCGCCAGCGCGGCCTCGACCCGGCCGAGCAGCCGGACGAGTACGCCAAGGCGATGGAGGAGGTCCTGCCGGAGGCGAAGCAGGCCTGTTCGGTCGAGGCGGAGGAGGTCGCCGCCGCCGGTGGCCTGTACGTCCTGGGCACCGAGCGGCACGAGTCCCGCCGGATCGACAACCAGCTGCGCGGTCGTGCCGGACGGCAGGGGGACCCGGGTGAGTCCCGCTTCTACCTCTCCCTCCAGGACGACCTGATGAAGCGGTTCCGGGCGGGTGCCGTCGAGGCGGTGATGGAGCGGTTCAACATCCCCGAGGACGTGCCGATCGAGTCGAAGATGGTCACCCGCCAGATCAAGGGTGCCCAGGCGCAGATCGAGGGCCAGAACGCCGAGATCCGTAAGAACGTCCTCAAGTACGACGAGGTCATGAACAAGCAGCGCCAGGTGGTCTACGCCGAGCGGCTGCGGGTGCTCAACGGGGAGGACCTCTCCGACCAGGTCCGCAACATGATCGACGACACCGTCGAGGCGTACGTCCGGGGGGCCACCTCCGACGGGTACGCCGAGGACTGGGACCTCGACCAGCTCTGGACCAACCTCCGGCAGCTCTACCCGGTCGGGGTCACCGTCGAGGAGCTGGAGGAGGAGGCCGGCGGTGAGCGGGCCAGCCTGGACCAGGACTTCCTCGTCGCCCGGTTGAAGGAGGACGCCAACACCGCCTACGACCGGCGCGAGGAGCAGCTCGGCGAGGAGGGCACCCGCCAGTTGGAGCGGATGGTCCTGCTCCAGGTCATCGACCGCAAGTGGCGTGAGCACCTGTACGAGATGGACTACCTCCAGGAGGGCATCAGCCTGCGGGCGTACGCCCAGCGCGACCCGGTGGTGGAGTACCAGCGCGAGGGCTTCGACATGTTCGCCACCATGATGGAGGGCATCAAGGAGGAGACCGTCGGCTTCCTCTACAACCTTGAGGTCCAGGTCACCGAGCCGGAGCCGGAGGCCGAGGAGGTCCAGCTCCTGGAGAAGCCGGTGGAGATCAAGGCGAAGGGTCTCCAGCGCGCCCCCCAACAGCAGGGGTTGCAGTACTCCGCGCCCACCATCGACGGTGAGGCCGGTGCCGGCGGGGTGGTCGTCGAGCGCCCCGAGGAGCAGGCCCCCGCGCTGGGCATCGGCCGGTCGGCCGCCCCCGCTCAGGGCGCTCCCTCCGGGTCGGCGTCGCCGCGTCCGGCCGCGAGTGCGGGCCAGAACGGGGGCGGGCAGCGTCCGAGCCCGGCGCTGGGCGGGCCGGCCGTCGCGTCGAACGTGGCCCGGCGGACCGCTGCGGGGCAGGCCGACTCCGGCAACAGCCCGTCGCGTAACGCTCCCTGCCCGTGCGGCTCCGGCCGCAAGTACAAGCGCTGCCACGGCGCTCCCAACGGCGGCGCCTGAGCCGTACGGCTGCCTCCGGCGGTCCACCTGACGCGGACCCCGGGCCCCCACCACGACCGGTGGGTGCCCGGGGTTCCGTGTGTCGTGGTGTCCTGACGGTCAGAGCACCTGGATCGTGGTGCAGAGCCAGGTGCCCCGCTGCTGTTCCAGGCGCAGCGCCATCGCCCAGGAGGTGCCGGTGGTGGTGCCGAGCACGGCGGCTGCCTCCACCGCAGTCGGTCGGGGTTGGCAGACCCGCAGTCGTCGCAGCCGCACCCCGGGTCGGGTGGAGCGGCGTTTGACCGGCCCGGACCGGGCCGCGCCCCGGGCCAGCTGCTCGGCGACGATGGTGGCCTGGCCCGGAGCGGCCAGTGGGCGGATCTGCCCCGGTGGCCGGTATCCGTTGAGGATCTCCAGGCACATCGCGACGAACCGGTGGGCGACCCGGAACGCCTGGGGGTCGACGCCGTCGTGGTCGAGACCGCCCGGCAGGGGGTCGGCCGGGCCGGGAGACGCGGCGGGAGCCCGACCGGCCGGTCCGGTCGGCCCGCCGGGTCGGGTGGGGGCGGACCGGGGGTCCTGGCGGCGGTTCGCCGGGCGGCCCGGGCGCGAGTCGAACAGGTCCAGTGCGAGTTGGGCGTTGGACGGGCGGGGCCAGAGGTCCGCCGGTTCCTCGGTGAAGGGCGGGTCGAGGGGTGGGACCGGACGCAACCGGACCGGCGGGCGGATCGGGCCGGGGCGTCGGATGTCGACCATGTCAAACCCTTCGTTTGCTTTCGTTTGCCTCCGATGGCCTCAGTCTGAAGTACGCAGAGTCACCCGTCAATGGGATGGCGGAGCGCCGTGGTCACTCCTCGTCGCGTTCGGCCAGCGGGTTCCTCCGGACCCACTCCGCGGTCTCGGTGTACTTGAGCTGGATGTACTCCTCCAGGCGGGCCCGTTCGACCCGCCACTGACCACGACCACCGATCTTGATCGCGGGGAGTTCCCCGCTGCGTACCATGTGGTACACCTGCGAATCCGACACGTTCAGCTCGGTGGCCACGTCGGAGAGCAGGAGGAACCTCGGCTCCACCAGAACCCCCGGGGTTGACGTTCGTTTGGTTCAGTTTGCCACCGGTGACCGACATCACCGGTGTGGCCGCCCCGACGACTCGGTCGAGGACACGCCGGATCCCTCCTGGCCTCCACGCGACGCCGGGTGTAGGACGGTTTCGACGTACGGCATGATCGGCACCCGAGGCCGCCTGCGCCTCGGTGGACAGCGGGGGAGGCGACCCATGGGCGAGGACCGGATCCGGGTGTACGTACCGGCGACCGTGCCGATGCTCGCGCGGCTGCGCGCCGACGGGCTACCGGTGACCGACGGGCACACAGTGACCCCCGCGCTGCGCGAGTGGTACGCGGAGGGCGACGAGGAGGAGCTGGAGTACGTCGCGTTCACCCGCGCCGCCCAGGACGCCTTGGCGCTGCTGCACGACGACCCCACCGCCCCCCGTCGCCGGGTCGTGGTGGCGGTCGACCTCCCGGCGGCCGTGATCGGGCGTCCCGACGCCGTGCTCGGCTCCAGCCTGGTGCCGTTGACGCAGCCGGTGTCGGTGCAGGCGGTCGCCGCCCTGCACGTCGACGGCGACGAGGCGGTCCCCGACGTGACAGCCGCCGTCGAGGTGGTCGTCAAGGCGCTCGACGGCGACCCTGACGCCCAGTTCACCGTCGACGGTGCCGAGGACCACGAACTGGAGTGGTACGCCCCGAGCGAGCTGGAGCTGCTGCTGCACTCGGCGTCCTGACCCGGGCCGGGTTCATTCCCTCCCGGGGGCCGTCCCGTCCCCGTCGAGGGGTTCCTCGTCGACCTCCTCGGCGGGCTTGAGGGTCCGGCCGAAGAGGATCAGGCAGGTGAGCGCCCCCACGAAGAGCACCCAGATCCCGTTGTCCACCCGAGAGGTGCCGAGGGAGGTCTGTGCCACGGCGTCCGCCTCGCTCAACGCGGCGGCCAGGTCGAGCAGGGTCCGCCCGCCGACCCGGATGACCACCTCGGCGACCAGCAGGAGCAGGCCGGCCCCCGCCCCGGCGATCAGGTACGCCGGCCACCGGGGTGCGGTCGCCGTCGGGTCGCGCCGGACCGCCCGACGGCGGGCCCAGCCCAGGTAGGCGAAGGCGATCACCCCGGCCAGGAGCCCGGCGAGCAGGGACTCGGTGCGCGAGACCCACCTCGCCGCGCTCACCAGCGCCTCCTGACCGCGGTCCCCGCCGAACAGGTCGAACAGTGGGTCCCGGGCGAGGCTGAAGGCGACCACGAAGACCAGGACCCCGAGGGTGGATGCCACCACCGCACCGGCCACCGCCGCGCTCCGGGCCCCGGCGACGGCACCACCGATGGTGGCCGCGGCGGCGGCCGTACCGGCGATGACGTTCGTCGTGGCGGTGTCGGCGTAGGTGAGGTTGATGGCCACCGCGGTCCCGGCGCCGACCAGCAGGCCGGTGCCGACCGCCGCGACGAAACGGACAGTGGCCTGGTCGAACCCTCGCCGGGCGAGCAGGTTCACAGTGGCCAGGGCCACGGCGGCCCCGGCGACCAGCGCCGCCGAGATCACCCCGGGCAGCGCGAAGGCGGAGAGGCTGATGGCGGTGACGCCCGCCTGGGCCGAGCTGATCGCCCCCCGGGTGGACCAGAGCATCGCGGCAAGCCAGCCGAGAGCCAGGAGGGCGAAGACCGCCGCCCCCGGCGCGAGCATCACGCCCGGCCTGCCGTCGGGGCGCCCCGACGCGTCGGTCGGGGCGG
>NZ_JBEPEQ010000170.1:0-8637 GCF_040300925.1 Micromonospora sp. NPDC000207 | reverse complement strand
GCTGTTCCTGCACCAGTCGCAGCTCGACGCGGCGCGGGGTGACCGGCGTACGGTGCTGCCGCCCCGCCGGATCCGACCGCCGCACTGGTCCGCGCTGCCCCTGACCCCTCTGGGCGGGCCGCCCGGCGCGCGGCGACGGTGACGGTGGCCCTGAACCGCGTTTGGTGGCCGTCCGGACGGGCAGAACTGCGGCATGACCAACGAACACCGTACGGATCAGGCGGCGACCGACGAGCCCGACGGCACCACCGCGTTCGAGGCCTCCCTGCGTCCGCCGGGTGAGTCGCTGCACACGACCGAGGACACCGGCGACGACTTCGCGGACCTGCCCGCCGAGGACCGCCGTTCGGCCCGGGAGACCAGCCGGGCCGGGTACGACGTGGCGGCGGTCTCCGGGACCGAGGATCCGATGTTGGAGGACCAGACCTGACCGGGGAGTCCTCTTCGAGTCGGTGCGACAGGTCGGCGAGACGGGTCCGACGGCTTCCCGGAACGTGCCGGGGAGGCCAGGGCGCCGGGCCGCAGCGCCGGGGGGAGACGCTGCGGCCCGACGGGTTCAGGTGATCCGGATCGCGCCGGAGGGACACAGGGCGGCGGCCTGCCGGATGCGTTCGTCGCTCTGCGGGTGTGGTGCGGCGTCGCGGAGCAGCACCAGCCCGTCGGAGTCGTCCTGGTCGAAGACCTCGGGCGCGGTCAGGACGCAGTTGCCCGACCCGCAGCAGGTGTCCCGGTCCACGGCGATCCGCAGCCCGGTCGCCGTCATCGCCCGGTCGGTGTGGGTCACCAGGTCACCGTCAGGGCGTCGAGGCCGAACACGATCGACCGGTCCCGGACGGCCAGGTCCTGCGGGTCGTCGAGGACCCGCAGGTCGGGCAGGCGTCGGGCCAGTTCCACCAGGGCGATCCGCAGCTCGGCGCGGGCCAGCGGCTGCCCGATGCACTGGTGCACCCCGAACCCGAAGGCCACGTGTTGGTGGGCCTGCCGGTAGGGGTCGAAGCCCTCCGGGTCGTCGAAGACCTCGGCGTCGCGGTTGGCCACCGAGACCAGCACCACCGCGCCCTCCCCGGCCCGGATGAGCCGGCCACCGATCTCGACGTCCTCGGTGGCGACCCGGAACAGCCCGGTCCGGACGATGCTCAGGTAGCGCAGGAGCTCCTCGACCACGCCGGGGGCCCGGTCGGGCTCGTCGCGCAGGAGGGCCCACCGGTCCGGGTGGCGGGTCAGCAGCAGGACACTCAGCCCGATCATGTTGGCAGTCGTCTCGTGGCCGGCGATGAGCAGGAGCAGCGCCATGCCGACCAGTTCGTCGACGTCGAGTTCCCCGGGCTCGACCCGTTCCCGGACGAGGCGGCTGAGCAGGTCGTCGGAGTCGCCGGGGTGGGCTCGTTTCGCCTCGATCAGGGCTCGGACGTAGTCCCGTAGCTCGTCGACGGCGCTGCGGACCAGGTCGGAGCTCATGGTGGCGTCGAGGAGGGTGCGGCTGCGGGACTGGAAGAAGTCGTGGTCGGCGTAGGGAACGCCGAGCAGGTGGCAGATCACCATGGACGGCAGCGGCAGGGCGAAGGCCGACACCAGGTCGGTCGGAGGGCCGGCGGCGGTCAGGTCGTCGAGGGTGTCCTGGACGGTCTGCTCGATCAGCGGCTCGATCCGTCGGACGTTTTTGATCATGAACTCGGCGGTCAGCATCCGCCGCAGTCGGGTGTGCTCCGCGCCGTCCATCTGGAGGAAGGCACCCTTGCGGTCGGCCTCCGACTGTGGCGGCAGCGGGCGCAGGAGCGGGAAACCGGGTCGGCTGAGGTCGGAGCTGAAGGCCGGGTGACGGAGCAGTTGCCGGACGTCGGCGTGTCGGCTCACCAACCACGCGCCCGCCCCGGTCGGGAGCCTGACCCGGGTGACCGGCCCGACCAGGCGCTCCCGGTCGGCGTCGTCGAGCAGGGCGAACGGGCCACGAGCCCGGTTGATCGGTGGCCACTCGGGCAGCTCGGCCTCGACGGTGGAGGGCAGGACGGTAGGGGTCACCGGGGACACCTCCCACAACGGATAGTAGTCACATCGATGCGTGACGTTACCCATCGAGGGGTGTCGGCACAACCCCGGGAGGCACGACCCCGGGAGGCACGACCCCGGGAGGCACGACCCCGGGAGGCACGACCCCGTCGGTGACCGGCGCCGGGATCGGCGGGACGGGGACTGCCGGTCGCCACCGGGCCGCCAGGCGGGCGGAGGCGTCCGCGACGGTCGCCGCGATCATCGGAGCCAGGCGGGTCGAACTCATCACCGCCACCTCCTCGGCGACGGTGGTGGTCCCGTCGAGGAACCGCAGCACCCGCTCGGGCGGGTTACGGGCGAAGAGCCGCGCGAAGAAGTCCGGCCCGCCCACCGTCCCGGCGTCCAGGGCGCGCAGGGCCACCGCGTCCATCCACCGGTGCCGGGCCGGGTACGCGTCGGCGGGCACCGGTGGCCGCCCGGCGGCCAGCGCCCGGGCCACCTGGTCGGCCTGGCGGTGCATGGCGGAGAAGGTGAACCCGGTGGAGGGGCGGGTGGCCCCGCCGGCCGTACCGAGCCGGACGACCCGGGGCGAGGGCCGGGCGACGAACGGCCCGTCGGTCATCGGGATCACCCCGTTCTCCACCTCCCGCACCGTCAGCCTCGCCGGGTCCAGGCCGAGCCGGTCGCGGTACCCGGCCAGCGCCCGGTCGTATCCGTCGCCGGTGAGCAGCGAGGGCGAGAACTCGGTGTACTCGACCAGGGCGTACCTGCTGCTGACGGGCAGGACGTAGCCGAAGGACACCCCCCGGGCGGGTTGCGGGGTACGGAAGTCCATCAGAACCGCCCGACCGGGGTCGAAGACCGGCGTACCGCTCTGCACCCACCAGCCCCGGAAGTGCTGCAACCAGAAGGTCCGGCCGGCCCGTTGTGGGGGGCGGGGCCGGGAGTCGAGGACCCACCGGGCCCGGGCGACAGGCCCCGCCGCACCGCGTACGACCACCCGGTCGCCGTCGTCGTCGAGGGCGGTGACCGGCGCGTGGACCCGGATCACCCCGAGCCGGTCGGCGGCCTCGGCGGCACGGGCGTAGACCGGGGCGGATCGCAGCATCGCGTACCGCAGGGGGGCGAGGTCGAGGACCCGGGACCCGCCCGGGGTGGCCACCTCGACCCGGTCCCACCTGGCGCTGAGCAGCGGGTCGAGCGCGTCGTCAGGGGTGCCCCAGAACGCCCAGGTCCGGTCCTGCCCGCGCCGGTGGACCGGGTCGACGACAGCGATGCGCAGGCCACGGACCCGGTGCCGGTCCAGGGCGGCGAGGACCAGTGAGGCGGCACCCCCGCCACCGGCCAGGACGAGGTCGACGTCGACGGGTTCGGTGTTGCTCACCGCCTCACGCTGCCACATCCGCCGTTTCGCGCGGCGGCCCAGGGGGTGGCGCAGGCCGCAAACGGGCCGCAACGGGCACCCGGTCGCAACGGGCACCGGGTCGCCCAGCCGGGTGACCGTGGTGGACATCGGACGGCAACGAAGAATTCTCATTTTCACCGGATGGAGGGCCCAACCCGCCTAGTGTTGGTCACACCGGTGCTCGTCACGGAGTTGGCCACCCGAACGACGTCCCACGCAGTCAGCGGACGAAAAGTGAGGGAAGACGCGTATGAAGGCGAAGAGACTGACCCTGTCGGCGGCGCTCGGCGTGGGACTCGGCACCCTGCTGCTCCCGGCTGCCGCGCTCGCGGCCACCACGGTGTCCCCGGCGACCACGCCGGTCGGCGGGACGGTGGTCCTGACCACCGACTGCAACCCCAGAACGGGCGACGCCCTGTTCCGGGTGACCGGACCGGACCGGGACCAGAACGTCCGGTCCACCACGGCGGCGGCCGGTGGCGGGTTGAGCGCCGAACTGTTCACCGCCGGATTCACCCTGGGCACCTACACGGTCGCCGCCACCTGCGGCGACGGCAGCGACGCCGGGAGCGCCACGTTCACCGTCACCCCGATCGGCGGCGCTCCTGCCGGTGACGGCGGCGTGGGTGGTTCACCGCAGCTGATCGCCGCCGGCGGTGTCCTGGTCGCCGCCGCGACGGGTGGGTCGCTGCTGATGTTGCGGCGTCGACGCCAGCGGGCCGCCATGGCCTGACCCACGAGCTCCATCCCATCCTGAGACGGGTGCCCGCGCCGGTGAACCGGGGCGGGCACCCGTCGTCTCGTGAGGAGGTGAGGCGGTGCACCGTCGAGGATGGACGGCAGTCGCGGTGGCCGGTGCGCTCGGTGTGGTCCTGCTCGTCGTCGGGGTGACTGTCGCACCGGTCCGCCCGCCCGCCGCGCCCGCCCCCACCGGCACCGGGTACGACCGCCCCGGGCCGTCCCTGCCCCCGCTGCCCCGGGCCGCCCCGGTCCGGGTCACCGTCCCGGCGATCGGGGTACGCGCCGAGGTGGTGCCGGTCGCCGCCGACCCGTCCGGGCAGCTGGAGGTCCCGCCACTGGACCGGCCCACAGTCGCCGGGTGGTACCGGCTGGGGGTGAGCCCCGGCGAACCGGGCAACGCGGTGCTCGTGGGGCACGTCGACTCCCGGGAGAGCGGCCCGGCTGTCTTCTTCCACCTCGGTCGACTGCGTCCCGGCGACACTGTCGAGGTCGGCCGCGCCGACGGACGGGCCGTCAGGTTCACAGTGGACGGGGTCGCGACGTACCCGAAGGAGCAGTTCCCCACCGCCCTGGTCTACGGCCCCGGGGACACGGCCCGGCTGCGGCTGCTCACCTGCGGTGGGCGCTTCGACGCGGGCCGCCGCGACTACCTGGACAACGTCGTCGTCTTCGCCACCCGCGTCGGGTGACCCCGACGACGTCCGGCGGGCCGGTGGCGCGCCACCCGAGCACGGGGTGTGAGGAGCCGACGGAAGGCTCTGCGAGGATCGTGCCGTGGCGAGACGTGCAAACCGTCGGGCGGCGGCCGACGACACCAACCGACAGTGCCCGTGCGGTACCGGCAAGGCGTACGCCCGGTGCTGTCGCCCACTGCACCTCGCGGTGACCGACGCCGCCACCGCCGAGGAGTTGATGCGCTCCCGGTTCAGTGCCTTCGCCGTCGGCGACGTCGGCTACCTGCTCCGCAGTTGGCACTCCTCGACCCGGCCGACGCGACTGGTGCTCGACCCCGGGCAGCGGTGGCTCCGGTTGGAGATCGTCGACAGTTCCGGGGGCGGCCTGCTCGACAGCAGCGGGACCGTCGAGTTCCGCGCCCACCACCGCCAGGCCGGACAGTCGGACACCCTGCACGAGCGCAGCATGTTCGTCCGGGAGGACGGTCGTTGGGTCTATCTCCACGCGCTGCCCGACTGACCGACCCCGCCACCACCGTCCGGCCGACCACCGTGGACGGACCGGGCCACCCCCGGTCGACCGTCCTGACGTCCCCGGCCACCCGGACGCGCCCCTAACCCATGACAGATGTCATTTGTTGTCATGCGGCATGCACTTTCTGTTCATGACTAACCGCACTGTGGCCGATCGATCCCGCCGCCGAGACTCGTTGTGGTCGGTACACCACCGGCCGGTCGACGAACAGGAGGTGCGGAGATGGACGAGCGGTACGACAGCTACTGCGCGGCGGACCCCCTGTTCTACGACTCGCTCGGCAGCGGCACGACCCAGCCGGGGTTCCCCACCGCCGACCGTCCGATCCCGGCCGGGTGGGAACGGGAGGCCACCGGCGACTGGCTGATGTACGCCCCGGTCGACGGCACCCTCCCCCCGCAGGGGTGGAAGATCCACGTCACCGCCCGGATGGCCGACGCCGACCAGGTGCTCGCCACCGTCTGGGACTACTGCCTCCCCCGGGCCCTGGCGTTCAAGTTCCTCCGCGGCCCCCGCACCCTGCTGATGCGCAACTCCAAGTACGCCGCCCGGGGCGCCAGCGGCAAGTTCGTCACCGTCTACCCGCGTGACGAGGCGGAGCTGGAACTGGCCTGCAAGGAACTCGACGCGCTGCTGACCGGCCGGACCGGCCCGTACATCCTCTCCGACCTGCGCTACGGCGCCGGACCGGTCTACGTGCGCTACGGCGGTTTCGCCGCCCGGTACTGCCGGTCCGACCAGGGCCAGGTGGTGGCCGCCGTCGCCGACGACACCGGCACACTGGTGCCGGACCGGCGCGACCCGGTGTTCCACCTGCCGTCCTGGGTCCGGCTGCCCGACTTCCTCGCCCCCCACCTGGCCGCCCGCAACGCCGCCCGCACCGACGAGCTGCCCTACCGCATCGAACGGGTCATCCACTTCTCCAACGGCGGTGGCCTGTACGTCGGGCGGGACCTGCGCACCGACACCCCCGTGGTGCTCAAGGAGGCCCGCCCGCACGCCGGTCTCGACGCCGACGGGGTCGACGCGGTGGCTCGCCTGGCCCGGGAGGCGGCGAACCTGCGCCGGCTCGCCGACCTGCCCCAGGTGCCCCGGGTGCACGACGAGTTCACCTTCGGCGACCACCACTTCCTGGCCCTGGAGTTCATCGAGGGCCGGTCGCTGAACAAGGTCGTCGTCGAGCGGTACCCGCTGATCGACGCGGACGCCACCGACGCCGACCGGGCCGCGTACGCCCGCTGGGCCCGATCGGTGCACGAGCAGGTCGAGACGGTCGTCGGCGAAATCCACGCCCGGGGACTGGTCTACGGCGACCTGCACCTGTTCAACGTCATGGTCCGACCGGACGACACGATCGCCCTCGTCGACTTCGAGGTCGCCGCCCCCGTCGACGGGCACCGTCGCCCCGGCCTGCGCAACCAGGGGTTCGCCGCCCCCCGGGACCGGACCGGACCGGCGGTGGACAGGTACGCCCTGGCCTGCCTGCGACTGGCGTTGTTCCTGCCGCTGACCCAACTGGTCCGCCTGGACCAGACCAAGGCGACGCAGCTCGCAGAGGTCGTCGCCGACACCTTCCCGGTGCCGCGTGAGTGGCTCGCCCGCGCCGTCGAGGAGATCACCGGCGCACCCCACCCCGGTCCGCCGACCGCCGACCCGGCGAGCGCACCTGACGACACCGCCGGGCACCCGCCGGTGACGAGCCGTCGGATGGTCGCCGCGATCACCGCCAGCGCCACCCCCGACCGCGACGACAGGCTCTTCCCCGGAGACATCGAACAGTTCCGCAGCGGTGGACTCAACCTCGCCCACGGGGCGGCCGGGGTGTTGCACACCCTGACCGTGTGCGGCGCGGGCCGGTGGCCGGAGCACGAGGAATGGCTGGTCCGCCGGGCCACCGCCCCGGTCTCCGGCACCCGGCTCGGCTTCTACGACGGGCTGCACGGGGTCGCGTACGCCCTCGACGGGCTGGGTCGGCGTGCCGACGCCCTCGACGTCCTGGACATCTGTGGGCGTGAACCGTGGCGGGACCTCGACCCCAGCCTCTCCGGTGGGCTCGCCGGGATCGGACTGAACCTGCTGCACCTCGCCGACCGCACCGGTGAGGCGACCCTGCGCGAGCAGGCCCTCCAGGTCGCCGCCCGGGTCGTCGACCAGGTCGCCGAGGACCCGGGCGGCGAGATCAGCGGCGGCGGACACCCGTACGCCGGGCTGCTGCGCGGACGCAGCGGGGCCGCGTTGCTGCTGGTGCGCCTCCACGAGACCGACGGCGACGGGGCGTGGCTCGACCACGCCGCCGCCGCGCTCCGCCAGGACCTGCGACGCTGCGTCGTCCGCCCGGACGGGGCGTGGGAGGTCAACGAGGGTTGGCGGACGATGCCGTACCTCGGTGACGGCAGTGTCGGGATCGGTCTGGTGCTCGAACGCTACCTCCGGCACCGAGCCGACGAACTGTTCGTCGAGGCGGCGACGGGAATCCGCAGGGCGGCCCGGTCCCCGTTCTACGCCCAGACCGGGCTGTTCGCCGGGCGGGCCGGGATCATCGCCTACCTCGCCGCGACGACGCCCACCCCGGACCGCAACGCCGCGCTGGAGGCCCAGGTGAGCCGGCTGGCCTGGCACGCGCTGCCCTACGCCGACGGGATCGCCTTCCCCGGTGAGCAACTGCTGCGGCTGTCGATGGACCTGGCCACCGGCACCGCCGGTGTCCTGCTGGCGGTGACCGCCGCCCACGGGCCGTACCGGGTCGGCCTGCCCTTCCTGACCCCCGGCCCCGAGGCGTCCGTGGGAACGCACCAGGACCCACCCCGCGACGTCCAGGCGTCCGCGCTGACGCCCCAGGACCCGCCCCGCAACCTCGGGGTGACCAGCCTGACCGACCAGACGGGAAGGAGGTGACACGACATGGCGCTCCTCGACCTGCAGGGTCTGGAGATGGCACCCGCCGACCGCACCGGCGGCGGCAGCCGCGCGAGCCTGCTGCTCTGCGGCGACAGCTCGCTCTCCGTCACCACCTGCAACTGACCCGCCCGGGGGCACGGTGACCGGTCGCACCCCGGTCAGCGACCCGCATCCCGGCGTCGGCACCACCGGATACCGAAAGGAGGTGACCAGAATGGCGCTCCTCGACCTGCAGGGTCTGGAGATGGCACCCGCCGACCGCACCGGCGGCGGCAGCCAGGCGAGCCTGCTGCTCTGCGGCGACAGCTCGCTCTCCCTCACCACCTGCAACTGATCCCACCGCGCGTGGGCGCCCCGGGCGGTGCACCGCACCGCCCGGGGCCATCGCGTCCGGC
>NZ_JBEPEQ010000169.1:0-8665 GCF_040300925.1 Micromonospora sp. NPDC000207 | reverse complement strand
GTGGTTTGCTGTTGTGCTTTTGTGTGCTGGGCGGTTCTACCCCCCCCCCCCCCCCGCCCTGCCGGGGGGGGGGGGGGGGGGCGCCCCCCCCCCCCCCCCCCCCCGCCGGTCGGCGGTCACTCCGCAGGCGGCTCGACGAAGAGCGCGGCCAGCTTCGGCAGCCGGCGGCGGGCCTCCTCCTCGTCGTCGAAGTCCCAGAACTCGTTGAGGTCGGGCACCGGCACGGGGTCCGGGTCCGTCGGCATGTCGGTGGCGGTGGCCTTCAGGTACGCGTCCCAGGGCGCCCCGAGCATCGACTCGCACTCGAACTCCTCCCCGCTGAGCGCGGCGGCCCGGACCTGCGGCAGCTCGGCCAGGGAGTCCGGTTCGCCGACGGCCCGGGCGAAGACCGACCGCCCCTGGGTCATCAGCCAGCCCCGGAAGTACTCGAAGCCGTCGTCCGAGGCACCCCCGTTGATCATGTACGCCGCACCCCACAGGTCGACCCGGTAGGAGGCGGCGAGCACCCGCTTCTGGTGGTGGGCGTACCCGACGATCTCCTCCGGGGTCCGGGCGGCGAGCCGGGCGAGGACACCCGCCGCCACCGCCTCGGCCTCCCCACCGGCCGCCGCGTGCGCCTCGTCGATCAGCTGCCAGAAGTCGTCGGTCCTCATGGGGTGGCAGTCTGACAGAACCCTCCGACAGGCTCCCCCGCCACGCGGTGTCGACGAGCCCGACGTCGTGGTTGGGCGCACCATGGACCGGTGCCACCCACCTCCTCGGTCCCGCCGTACGCCGCGACCGGTCCCCGTCCGCCCTGGTCGGCGCTGCCGGTGGCGCTGCGCGAGGCGATCGGTGTCCGACTCGGTTCCCCGGTGGTCGAGGCCCGTACCGCCGAGGGGGGCTTCACCACTGGTTTCGCCGGGCTGCTCACCACCGCCGCCGGTGACCGGGTCTTCGTCAAGGCCGCCGACCAGGTCGGCGACCGGCACGTCGCCACCGGGTACGCCCGGGAGGCCGACCTCGCCGCCCGGCTCCCGTCCGGGCTGCCGGTGCCCCGGCCGCGCTGGACCCTCCAGGCGGCCGGGTGGTACGCGGTCTGCCTGGTCGCCGTGGACGGCAGGTCCCCCCGACAGCCCTGGGATCCGGCCGAACTTAGCACCACCCTCGACGGGTACGCCTCGGTCGCCGCCGCCCTCGCCGCACCACCTGCCGAGTTGACCGGGCTGGGTCTGCCGCACCTGGCCGACCTGGCCCGGGAGGACATCCTCTGGTGGGCCGAGGTGGCCGCCGGCCGGGAGCCGATGCCCCGGTCGCCCGCCCTGACCCGGGGCCGCCTGGCCGACCTGGTGGCCCTGGAGTCCCGGCTCCCCGGGTACGCCGCCGGGGCCACCGGCCTGATCCACGGCGATCTCCGCCCGGACAACGTCCTGCTCGGGGCGGACGGTCGGGTCTGGTTCGCCGACTGGGCCTGGCTCTGTCACGGCCCCGCCTGGTTCGACCTGGTGACCCTCCTGCTCAGCGCGTACGCCGCAGGGCTGGACGCCGACGCCCTCTTCGCCACCCATCCGGCGGCGGTCGGGGCCGCCCCGGACGCCCTGGACGTCACCCTCGCCGCGCTGGCCGGATACTTCCTCACCGGGGCCGACGCCCTGCCGCAGACCGCCCCGCCCGGCCTGGTGGCGCACAAACGACGCAGCGGCGAGCAGGCCCTCGGCTGGCTGACGGCCCGGCAGGGCTGGTAGTCGGCTTGGGGACGGCCCCGGGAACACCGGGTGGGCAGGGTCGGTCGGGGAGACCCGAGGAGGTCACCGCCGAGCCGTTTTGGCTCGTCCGGGGCGACCTGGTAGCCTGACCATTCGCGCAGCGATGACGCATGCTCGTCGCGCGCAGCAAACAGACCAACCCGAGCTATCAAGACGAGGCTGTCGCGTGGCGAACATCAAGTCCCAGATCAAGCGCAACCGGCAGAACGAGAAGCGCCGGTTGCGGAACAAGTCGGTCAAGTCGTCGCTGAAGACCGCCATTCGCAGGTTCCACGAGGCCGCGGAGACCGGTGACGTCGAGAAGGCCAACACCCTCTTGCGCGACGCCTCGCGCAAGCTGGACAAGGCCGTCAGCAAGGGCGTGATCCACGCCAACCAGGCCGCGAACCGCAAGTCCGCGATCGCGAAGCGCGTGGAGTCGCTCGCCGCCTGATTCGGCGGCTCGACCACAGACCCGACCGAGTCCCCGAGGAGCCCGTCTCCCGGGGATTTTCGGCGTCCACGGATCTTGCTGCTCTCCCGAGGCGAGACCGCCGGACCGGGTCGATTCCGCCGGGAACTGTTACCGGTCCGGGTGGCTCTCCGCCGTCGGTTGCTGTGGGCCGTGGGTGATCCGCCGCTGCTCGTCGGTGCGGGTCGTCTCGGCCCCGACCACGACGCCGGGCACCACTCTGGGAGAGCAGTCGACCCGGATCCGGCCCACCACCGGCTGCATCTGTCGACGGAACCGGTCCCGCTCCTGCTCGGGAACGAGCGCCGCCGACCGGACCACCGCCTCGGCCACCATGTCGTTGAGCTTGACCATCAACGCCACAGCGGCGGGCAGGATCAGCACCGACCACCAGTCGACCAGCTCGGCGAGGGTCAGGAGGGCGGCGAGAGCGACAGCGCCCTCGAAGAACAGGAAACAGAGCACGCCACCCGGGTTGACGAACCGCAGTCCGAGCAGCCGGGCGTAAAGGGGCCGGAGCCGCTCCTCGTCGGCGGGAGTGGCGGTCCAGGTCGTACGGGTGGCCTCGCTCATCTGGCTCCGTCCTGCCGGGCGGCGGCGACCGCGAAGACCGCCCGTTCCAGCGCGTACGCCCGATCGTCAGCGCCACCCTTGACGGCCGAGTTCGCCTCGGCGGCGGCCTGCATCGCCAGGACCAGCCCCTCGGGCGTCCACCCCCGGCTCTGCCGCTGCGCCCGCTCGATCTTCCACGCCGGCATACCCAGGCTGCTCGCCAGCTGGTACGGGTTACCCCGCCCGGCGGAGGCCACCCGGGCGACGGTTCGCACCCCGTCGGCGAGGGCGTCGGCGATCGGCACCGGGTCGACCCCGACGTGCAGTGCCCAGCGCAGCGCCTCCAACGCGGCGGGCACGTCACCGATCATCACGGCGTCGGCCACTGTGAATCCACTCACCTCGGCCCGCCCCCGGTAGTACCGGGAGACCGTCTCCACCCCGATCGTGCCGTCGGTGTCGGCCATCAGCTGGGCGCAGGCGGCGGCGAGTTCCCGTAGGTCGTTGCCGACGGCACCGATCAGGGTCTCGGCGGCCTCCGGCAGGCACCGGCCACCGGCCCGGCGGATCTCCTCCCGCACGAAGGCCACCCGCTCCCGGTCGCCCTTGACCCCCTTGAGCTTCGCGGCGGGCACTACCGTCGCACCGGCGGAGCGCAGACCGTCGGCGAAGGACTTCCCCTTGGCCCCCCCGAGGTGCTGCACCACGAGCTGGACCTCGGGATCGGGGTTCTTCGCGTACGCCAACAGGGCGGTGGCCAGGTCCTTGCGGGCGTCCTGACCGGCTCGGAGGATGAGCAGCCGGCGACCACCGAACAACGACGGGCTGAGCATCTCGGCGATCTCGCCGGGGGTGAGCACACCGGCCTGGTACTCCCGGACGTCCACGTCGGGGTCGACGTCGCGGGCCGACGCGACAGCTTCGGAGACGGCGCGCGTGGCGAGCAGCTCCTCGTCGCCGAGTACGAGCAGAATGGGAGCGGGACTGGCGGTCACGCCGCCCATATTCGCACGCCCGACGGGTGGGTCGACCCTGCTCGTCGGGTCGACCACGGTGGACCCCGCACTCAGCGCAAATCCAGACATTTGACTCGACTGACTATTAAAGCCCGCAAGTCATGACTGCTCCCGGGCGTCCGGTCCCCGTGCCACCACCGCCATCCCGCCCCGCCCCACCACCGCCACGTCCCCGTCGGTGTCGGTCCGCATCACCCGAGCCCCACCCCGCCCGAGCCGGGTGAGCACCACGGGGCTGGGATGGCCGTAGTCGTTGCCCGCCCCCACCGGCACCAGCGCCACCCTCGGATCGACAGCGTCCAGGAAGGCCGGTTCCTGGTAGGCCGAGCCGTGGTGGGCGACCTTCAACACGTCGGCCCGGAGCCCGCCCGGGGGTGGACGCTCCAGGAGGGCCCGCTGCACCTCGGTCTCGGCGTCCCCGACCAGCAGGATGCTCACCCCGGACACCACGGCCCGCAGGACCACCGAGTTGTTGTTCGGGTCCGACCGGGTGCCGCGCATCGGGTACGGCGGACCGATCACCGTCAACTCCACCGCCCCGGCCCGCCAGGTCCAACCCGTCGTCGCCTGTTGCGTCCCCACCCCGCCCACCGCCGCCCGGACCAGTTCCCGGCCCGACGCCGGCTCCGGCCACGCCGGGGTACGGACGGCGTGGACCCGGCGGTTGCGGAAGACCCCGCTGACCCCTGCGGTGTGGTCGACGTGGAAGTGACTGACGACCAGCAGGGCCACCTCCCGTACGCCGAGTCGGCGCAGACAGCCGTCGACAGCCCGGGGATCCGGGCCGGCGTCGACCACCACCGCCTGCCCGGGGGCGACCGGCAACACCAGGGCATCCCCCTGCCCCACCTCGCAGGCCACCACCACCCAGCCCGGCGGGGGCCACCCACCGGGCACCAGCCGGACCGGCAGGGTTCCCACGACCACCGCCACCGTCGACACCGCCACCAGTCGACGCAGCACCGGCCGCCGGAGGGCGACCAGCAGAGCCACCGTCAGGACCGCCAGGAGCAGGCCCCCGGCCAGCCCGCCGAGCCAGGGCAGGTTCCCCCCGGGCAGGCGTGCCCCGTACCGGGCCACCACCACCATCCACCAGGCGGGCCAACCCGCCAGCCCGGCGGCGAACTGCGCCCCCGCCGGCCAGACCGGAGAGACGATCGCGGCCACCACCCCGAGGACGGTGGCCGGTGCGATGGCCGGCACCACGAGCAGGTTCGCCGGCACGGCCACCAGGCTCACCGTGCCGGACAACCCGGCCACCACCGGCCCGCAGGCCAGTTGCGCCGCCGCCGGCACCGCGAGCGCCTCGGCCAGCCCGCCCGGCACCCCCCGACGACGCAACCCGTCCCGCCACCGCGGGGCGAGCAGCAGGAGCCCGCCGGTGGCCAGCACGGAGAGCGCGAACCCGGCGTCCCCGGCCAGCTCGGGATCGACCACCACCAGGACCGTCACCGCCGCCGCCAGAGCGGGCAACGCCGCCCGGGGCCGTCCCGCAGCGAGCGCGGCCAGCCCGATCGCTCCCATCGTGGCGGCGCGGACCACACTCGGTGAGGGGCGGACCAGTATCACGAAGCCGATCAGGGCGACCGCGCAGAGCCCGGTGGCCAGGACCGGACCGGCCCGACTCCACCGGGCCAGCAACAGCACCGCACCGACGACGATCGCCACGTTGGATCCGGAGACCGCGTTCAGGTGGGTCATGCCGGTGGCGCGGAAGTCCTCCTCGACGGTGGGCAGCAACCGGCTGGTGTCCCCGACCACCAGGCCGGGCAACAGTCCACCCGGCTCGTCCGGCAACGGCTCACAGGCCCGTTGCAGCCCGGCACGCAGGACACCGGCGGCGCGTTGCAGCCACGGAGGCGGCCCGTGTGCCCGCTGGGGCGGCCCGGTAACCATCACCACCGCCGCCGTCAGGTCGCCACCCCGGGGTTCGGCCAGCCGCCCCTCGGCGGTCACCCGCTGCCCCGGCAGCAACCCTCGCCACCCGTCCTCGGGGACCAGCAGCACCAGCCGGGCCGCAGCCCTCACCCGCCTGTCGTCCGGACCGGTCATCGTGACGAGTTCGGCTGCCACCAGCAGGGTCACCGGCCGTCCGGGAACGCGGCGGACCGGACGGGGATCGTCGCGGACGGTCAGCTCGACCGTGACCCGGGCCCGCTCGTCGACCAGGGACCGGATCGCCTCGGCGTCGCGGACCCCGAGTCGGGCGGCGGTGGCGGTCCCCCCACAGAGCACGCCGAGCAGGATCCCGACGCTGATCCACCCGTACCGGCGCATCGACCGCCCCGGCCGCCCGAGGACCCCGGTGAGGTGCAGCGCGGTGACAGTGGCCAGCCCCGCCGCCGCCCCGGCGACGAGCAGCATCGTCGTCGCGGTGAGGTGGAGCCCGGCCAGGGCGGTCAACCAGGCGGCCACCGCCAGCCCGGCCAGCCGAAGGTCCGGCACCGCCGGATCGGCCGGGCCGCTCACACCGTCACCAGTTCCTTGAGCTGCTCGTACCGGGCGTCCCCGATCCCGTCGACCTGACGCAGGTCGCCGACCGAACGGAATCCGCCGTGCTGCTCCCGGTGGGCGAGGATCCGTTGGGCGAGCACCGGACCGACCCCGGGCAACGCGTCGAGCTCGGCGAGGGTGGCGGTGTTCAGGTTGACCGGGGCACCGGGCGCGCCGACCGCCCCGCCGGGCAGGGCGGCACCGCCGGGCTGACCGGCGACCCCCGGTGGCACCGGCTGGCCCGGGGACGGCACGACCCCGACCAGGAGCAGTTCCCCGTCGGTGACCTTGCGAGCCGGGTTGAGCAGGGCAAGGTCCACCCCCGGAAGGGCGCCACCGGCCGCCGACACCACGTCGGCGACCCGGGATCCGACGGGCACCCGGACCAGGCCGGGACGGCGTACCTTGCCGGCGACAGCGACGACAAGCTCACCGCCGGTCGTCCCCTGCGCTGCGACCTCCTGGGACTCCTCGGGCACCGCCGCGCTCACCACCGGCTGCACCGGCTCGGCCTCGGGTCGGGACCGCCAGGTCCAGAACCCGGCACCGAGCACCACCAGGACGGCGACGACGGCCAGCGCGCGGACGCCACGTCGGCCCGGGTCGAAGGCGTCCGGTCCGGGCAGTCGCGCAGCGGGCGGCACCGGCGGCGGGTCGTCGGAGTCCGGATCGCCCTGCTGGTCGGCCGGCCGGCGCGTCGCCGGCCCGCGCACCGGTGCCGCCGGGTCGTCAACCTCCCACCGCCGGGTGTCGGCGACCCGGCGGTGGTGGTGGTCCGGTGGGTCCGACGGCTCCCGTACGGGATCGAACAGTCGCCACAGACGCCGGTGCGTACGGGTGTCCTCGTCGTCGGTCACGCCGGCGACGCTAGGTATCCCTGGCGGATTCGGCGGGCCGGACGGTCGCCGGCTGTGGACGACCGGCCCGCTGTGGACAACCGCCTGATCATGCCGGTTCTGTGCTAGGGCTCGGGTACGGGCAGCTCAGCCGCCTCGTCGGTCGGTGCCGCCAGCCGAAGGACGGCCACCCCGACCATCCCCGGTCCGGCGTGCGCGGCGAGCACCGCCCCCGCCTCACCGAGGTACGCGTGACGCACCCGGTCGCCGAGGCGGGCCCTGAGCGCGTCGAGCAGCACCCCGGCCCGGTGTGCTGCGGCGAGGTGCTGCACGGCGACGTCCACATCGTCGTCGCCGGCCGCCTCGGCCACCAACTCGACGAGTCGGGTCACTCCCCGGCTGCCGGTACGTACCTTGTCCCGGACCGCGATCGTCCCGTCGACGAGGTGCATGATCGGCTTCACAGACAGGGCGGTGCCCAGCAGCGCCTCGGCGGCGTTGATCCGCCCACCCCGGCGGAGGAACTCCAGGGTGTCGACGTAGAAGAAGCTGGTGGTCCGCTGCACGGCGGTCAGGGCGGCCCGGCGTACCCCGGTCGGGTCGGCGCCCCTCTCGGCGGCGACGGCGGCAGCCAGCACCGGGAAGCCCAGGCCCATGCCGGTGGAGCGACAGTCGGCCACGACGACCCGCTTCGGGTCCACCTCGGCGGCGGCGAGCCGGGCCGCCTCGACGGTGCCGGAGAGCCCGGCCGACAGGTGCAGCGACACCACGGCGTCCGCCCCGGCGTCGAGCAGGTCCCGGTAGGTCCGGGCGAACTGTTCCGGCGACGGCCGGGAGGTGCTGACCGACACCCGGCGGGCGCTGAGGGCCCGGACGGCGTCGGCGGGGAACGTCTCGACGCCCTCCAGCCCTTCGGCGCCGTTGAGCACCACGGTCAGCGGCACGACGGTGATCCGGTGGGCCTCGACCAGTTCGGGCGGGAGGCAGGCGGTGGAGTCGGTGACGACCGCGACGGGCATGACCGGCACGCTAGTCGATGCGGCGACGGCCCGCCGGGGGGCGGCCGACCCGGGAGCAGGGGGTCGGCCGCGACTGTCGACTCAGACGGCTTCGGCGGGGACCGTCGCGTTGATCGACCCGACGTTGTGGGCCCGCAGGTGCCACCCCCGCAGGTCGTTTCGACGCAGCTCGCTCCAGTGGCAGTTCTGCAGGGAGCCCATCGCCCGTAGCACCACGTGGTCCCAGCCGAGCAGGTGACCACACCCCTGCCGGGCGGCGGCACCGTGGGTGGCGACCACGATCGTGCCGCCGGGCACCGCGTCGGCCGCCTCCCGGAGCGCCGCGCCGACCCGCGCGCCGAGGTCGTCGAGGCTCTCCACCTCGGCCCCCGGGTCGGGGTCGGGGTCGGCGGCCCGCCAACGGGCGTACCCGTCGGGGTGGTGTTCGGCCAGCTCGCTCAGGAGCAGCCCCTGCCACCGGCCGAAGCACCGCTCGCGCAGCCGGGCGTCGGCGCGAACCGGCAGCCCGGTGAGGGCGGCGAGGGCGTCGGCGGTGTCGGCGGCGCGGCTGAGG
>NZ_JBEPEQ010000168.1:0-8734 GCF_040300925.1 Micromonospora sp. NPDC000207 | reverse complement strand
ACCCTCGCCGCCCAGCGCGAAACCGTCCTTCGACTGCTGGAGAAGCGTGCCAACGGGGGGCCCCCCCCCCCCCCCCCCCCCCCCCCCCCGGGGGGGGGGGGGGGCGGCGGCCCCCCCCCCCCCCACCCCCGACCCGACGGGAGGACTGGCGCGATGACCAAGGCCGGTGTCCGTACCGGTTCCGGCGAGCCGATGTCCGCGGTCAAACGCGAACTGCTCGCCAAACTGCTGGCCGGGGGCGGGAGGTCGCAGGGGACACAGCGGCGGATCCCGGCCGCGCCGGCCGACGTGCCGGCCCGGCTCTCCTTCTCCCAGGAGCGGGTCTGGCTGACAGGTCAACTCGCCGGTGACGTCCCGGTGTTCAACCTCGGCGGTGCGGTCCGGCTGCGGATGCCGATCGACCCGGCGGAGGTGGCCGACCGGCTCGCCGAGGTGGTGGCCCGGCACGACAGCCTGCGCACCGCCATCGAGGTGGTCGACGGGCAACCCCGCCCGGTGGTCGCCGACACGGTGCCGGTGGCGGTGCCGTTGACCGACCTGACCGGGGTCCCGGACGCCCTCGACGGTATCGAGGGGCGCATCCGGGACGTCGTGCTGCGCCGCTACGACCTCGCCCGGGCACCGCTGTGGCGGATGGAACTGATCCGGCTGGCCGCCGACGACCACGTCCTGGTCACCGCCGCCCACCACGTCGTCGCCGACGCCGCCTCGCTGATGATGCTGATGTACGAGACGGCGCTGCCGCACCACCGCCCCCCGGTGCCCGTCACGTACGCCGACTTCGCCGCCTGGCAGCGCGAGGGCGTCGAGTCGGGCCGCCACGACGACCAGCTCGCCTTCTGGCGGGAGAAGCTCGCCGACCTGCCGCCCCCGCTGGAGCTGCCCGCCGACCGGCCCCGCCCGGCCGAGCCGGACTACGCCGGGGCGACGCTGCTCACCACAGTCGGGGCGAGGACCGCCGAGGCGCTGCGGGACCTGGCCCGCGCCGAGGACACCACCGCCTACACCGTCTGCCTGGCCGCGCTGAAGGTCCTGCTGGCCCGGGCCACCGGCCGTACCGACGTCGCCGTCGGGGTGCAGGTCTCCGGGCGTACGCTGCCGGAGCTGCAGAACCTGGTCGGCATGTTCGTCAACGTCGTGCCGGTGCGGACCCGGGTCTCCTCGTCGGCCGACCGGGAGCCGTTCCGTGCCGTCGTGGGGCTGGTCCGGGCCGGGCTCGCCGAGGCCATGGCCCACCAGGACGTCCCCTTCGAGACGCTGGTCCGTCAGCTGCGCGGCGACACCGACCGCAGTGTCCCGCCCCTGGTGCAGGTCGCCTGCAACATGCCGGTGCAGGACACCGACCACCCGGTGGGGGAGGAGATCCCGCAGCCGATCGCGCCCGGCGGGTCCCTGCTCGACCTGACCGTGCACCTGATCCCCCGCCCGGACGGCTCGCTGGAGGTCCAGTTCGAGTACGCCACCGCCCTGTTCGACGAGTCCACGGCGGCCCGGCTCCAGGCGGAGTACGTCCGGCTGCTCGACGCCGTCGGTGCCGACCCGGACACCGACTGGCGGCGGGTGGACCTGCTCGGCGAGCCGGGTCGGCAGGCGGCCCTCGACGCCGCCACCGGCGACGAACCGGCAGGTGACCCGTCGGAGCTGCTGCCCGCCCTGGTGGCCCGACAGGTCGCCGAGACGCCGGACGCCCCCGCCGTGCAGGCCGGCTCGGACGTGGTGACGTACGCGCAGCTCGACGCCGCCGCGTTCGACCTCGCCGGGCAGCTGCGCCGCCACGGGGTACGCCCCGGCGCGATCGTCGCCCTCTGCCTGGACCGCAGCCGGGACCTGGCGGTGGCCACCCTGGCAGCCTGGCGGGTCGGGGCGGCGTTCCTGCCGGTGGACACCGACCTGCCGCCCGCCCGGTGGGGGCGGCTGTTGGAGCTCTCCGGTGCGGCGGCCGTCGTGGCCGACCCGGACCGGCACGAGGCGCTACGGGCCGCCGTACCGCAGGGGTGCGTCCTGGTGCCCACCGCCGCCGCCGACGACGACGAGGCCGACCTCGGCCCGGACCGGCGCTGCGCCGACCTCGACCCCGCCGACGCGGCGTACGTCATGTTCACCTCCGGCTCCACCGGGGTCCCCAAGGGGGTGGTGGTCACCCACGGGGCGATCGCCAACCGGGTCCGCTGGTCGGTGCGGGCGCAGGAACTCGGCAGGCACGACCGGATCCTGGCCAAGACCCGGGTCGGGTTCGACGCCGCGGTGCTGGAATGGTTCGCCCCGCTGGTCTGCGGCGCGACGGTGGTGATGGCCGAACCCGGCGTGGAACGGGACCCGGCGGGACTGGTCCGGGCGGTCGCCGACGCCGAGGCCACCGTCCTGCAACTCGTCCCGTCGGTGTTGCGGGCGATGCTCGACCAGTCCGGCTGGTCCGGCTGCAACGCCCTGCGGCAGGTCTGGTCGGCCGGGGAGCCCCTCGACTTCGCCCTGGCGCGGCGGCTCACCGACCGTGCCCCAGTGACCGTGTGGAACACCTACGGCCCGACCGAGTGCGCCATCGACGTGACCGCCCACCGGGTGCCGACCGAGCCGACCACCGGCCCGGTGCCGATCGGGCGTCCGGTCGACGGGGTCCGTGCCCTGGTGCTCGACGCGTACGGGCAGCTCACCGCAGCCGGCGTCGCCGGGGAACTGCACGTCGGCGGGGTGGCTGTCGGCCGGGGCTACCTGGGCCGACCCGACCTGACCGCGGAACGGTACGTGCCCGACCCGTACGGCCCGCCCGGTGCCCGCCTGTACCGCACCGGTGACCTGGTCCGCCGCCGCCCCGACGGGGTGTTGGAGTTCGTCGGGCGGGTCGACGAGCAGGTGAAGGTCAACGGGGTCCGGGTGGAGCCGGCCGAGGTGCGCGCCGCCCTCGCCGAACACCCAGGGGTCCGGCAGTGCGTCGTCGTCGGGCGCACCGGCGCCGACGGGTCCCGCCGGTTGGTGGCGTACGTCGTCGCCGACGGCGTCGACCCGGCGCAGCTGCGGACGTTCCTGCGCGCCCGACTGCCCGAGGCGATGGTGCCCGGGGTGGTGGTGCCGATGTCGGAGCTGCCGTCGACCCCCAACGGCAAGGTCGACAGGTCGGCGCTGCCCGCCCCGGAGTCGGCTGTCGACCCGGTCGCCTTCGTGGCCCCGGTGACCGCCGCCGAACAGGCCGTCGCGGCGGCCTGGGCGGAGGTCCTCGGCGTGGCCCGGGTCGGTCTGGACGACGACTTCTTCACCCTCGGCGGACACTCCCTGCAACTCGGGCAGCTCGCGGTGCGGCTGCGCGAACGCAGCGGCGTGGACCTGCCGATCCGGGACCTGTTCGCCGCCCTGACCGTCAGGGGGCACGCCGCCCTGGTCGACGCCGGGCAGGCCGACGAGGACCCCGACGCGGTGCCGGCCCGGCCGGTGCCCCCGGTCACGCCGGTCGCCGGGGACGGGCCGCAGCCGCTCTCGTCCGGGCAGCGTCGACTGTGGTTCCTCGACCGGCTCAACCCGGGCAGCATCGAGTACCTCACCCCGGTCCTGGTGCCCCTGCCCGGCCCGGTGGACCTCCCCGCCCTGGAGCGGACCCTACGGGACCTGGTCACCCGGCACCCGACCCTGCGCACCAGGTACGTCCTCGTCGACTCCGACCCCGTCCAGGTGGTCGACGCGCCGACCCCCGTACCGCTGCGGGTGGTCGACGTGGCGGGCCGGGTCACCGGGGCGGCCTTCGCCGACGACCTGGGTCGGGGCTTCGACCTGGGACAGGGACCGGTCCTGCGGGCGGTGCTGGCCCGCCCGACCGACGGCGACCCGGTGCTGCTCCTGCTCACCCACCACATCGCCGCCGACGGCTGGTCCACCGACCTGATCGTCCGCGAGTGCACCGCCGGGTACGCCGGGCACCGCAGCGGCGACGGCCCTCCGACCCTGCCCGCCCTGCCGGTCCGGTACACCGACTTCGCCGTCTGGCAGCGCACCTTCCTCACCGGGGAGGTACGGGGTCGGCAGCTGGACCACTGGCGCACCCAGCTCACCGACCTGCCCCCACTGGAGCTGCCCACCGACCGGGTCCGCCCGGCGGCCCGGGACCCGCGCGGCGGGGCCGTCGCCTTCGAGGTGCCCGACGAGGTGGCCCGCGCGGTGCAGGCCGTCGGCCGGGCCCGGGGTGCCAGCCCGTTCATGACCCTCCTCGCGGCGTACGCGGTGCTGCTGTCGCGCTACAGCGGGCAGGTGGACTTCGGGGTCGGGTCGCCGGTCGCCGGTCGACCCCGCCCGGAGCTGGACGGCCTGGTCGGGATGTTCATCAACACCCTGGTCCTGCGCTGCGACCTCTCCGGCGACCCCCGCTTCACCGACCTCCTCGACCGGGTGCGCGCGACGACCATGGCCGCCTTCGCCCACCAGGACCTGCCCTTCGAGCAGGTCGTCGAGGAGCTCGGCACCGACCGGGACCTGTCCCGCAACCCCTTCTACGACGTGCTGTTCGACCTGCACACCGACGGACACGCCGGGGTCGTGCCCGGTGACGGGATCGACGAGGTGCCGTTGGCCGCCCGCCAGGACCTGGGGCTGATCGTGCGTCGGCACGCCGACGGGTCCCTCAGCGGTCGACTGGAGTACGCCTCGGCCCTGTTCGACAGGACCACCGCCGAGCGCCTGGTCGGGCACTACCTGCGGCTGCTGGCGCAGGTCGCCGCCGACCCGGACGTGGTCGTGGCCGACCTGGACCTGCTCACCGACGCCGAGCGGACCCGGATGGCCGGGCAGTGGAACGCCACCGACCGTCCGGTGCCCCCGCAGACCCTGGCCGGGCTGCTGCGGGAGCAGGCGGCCCGGACCCCCGACGCCCCCGCAGTGGTCTTCGAGGGGGCCACCCTCAGCCACGCCGAGGTGGACGCCCGCAGCGACCGGCTGGCCGCCGCGCTCGTCGCCCGGGGTGCCGGCCCGGAACGGCGGGTCGCAGTGGTCCTGCCCCGGTCGCCGGAGCTGGTGATCGCACTGGTGGCGGTGGTCAAGGCCGGTGCGGCGTACGTCCCGGTCGACCCGGGGTACCCGCCGGAGCGCATCGCGTACCTGCTCGACGACGCCCGCCCCGAACTGGTGGTGACCCGCACCGCGGTGGTCGGGGCGCTGCCCGCGCAGCACCCGCCGCTGCTGCTGGTCGACGAACCACTGCCGGCCGAGGGCGGTACGGCCCCGACGCCCCCGCTGCCGGGACACCCGGCGTACGTCATCTACACCTCCGGCTCCACAGGCCGCCCGAAGGGGGTGGTGGTGCCGCACGAGGGGATCGTCAACAGGCTGCTGTGGATGCAGGACCGCTACGGCCTCACCGGCGACGACCGGGTCCTCCAGAAGACCCCGTCGTCGTTCGACGTGTCGGTGTGGGAGTTCTTCTGGCCGCTGGTCACCGGGGCGGTGCTGGTCCTGGCCCGCCCCGAGGGGCACCGCGACGCCGGGTACCTCGCCGACCTCGTCACCCGGGAACGGATCACCACGCTGCACTTCGTACCGTCGATGCTGGCGGCCTTCCTCGGTCACCGCGCCGCGCCCGGGTGCACCGGGCTGCGTCGGGTGATCGCCAGCGGGGAGGCGCTCACCCCGGCGCTGCGGGACCGGTTCGTGACGGTGCTCCCCGGCGTCGAACTGCACAACCTGTACGGCCCGACGGAGGCCTCCGTCGACGTCACCGCCGCCCGGTGTGACGACGACCGCCCCGGCGACCCGGTGCCGATCGGCCGACCGGTGTGGAACACCCGCCTGTACGTCCTCGACACCGAGCTGCGGCCGGTGCCGACGGGGGTCCCCGGTGAACTGCACCTGGCCGGTGTCCAACTGGCCCGGGGCTACCTGGACCGACCCGACCTGACCGCCGAGCGGTTCGTCCCGGACCCGGCGGGTGGGGGTGGCCGCCTCTACCGCACCGGTGACGTCGTCAGGTGGCGCGACGACGGGGCGGTGGAGTACCTCGGGCGCACCGACGACCAGGTCAAGATCCGGGGCCACCGGGTCGAGCCGGGCGAGGTGCAGGGGGTCCTGCTCACCCACCCCGGGGTGGCCGAGGCGGTCGTCACCGCCGTCGACCGGGGCGGCGACACCCGCCTGGTGGCGTACTGGACACCTGCCGGTGGGGCCGAACCCGACGCCGACGACCTGGCCGAACACTGCTGGGACCGGCTGCCCGAACCGATGGTCCCGCAGCTGTGGGTACGCCTCGACGCGCTGCCGCTGACAGCGAGCGGGAAGGTCGACAGACGGGCGCTGCCCGCCCCCGACACCGGCACCGATCCGTCGGGCACCGAGCCCGTCGCACCCCGTACCGTCGCCGAGGAGCGGCTGCTGGCCGTCTGGACCGAACTGCTCGGCGTCGACGTCGGCGTGCAGCACAACTTCTTCGCCGCCGGTGGGCACTCGATCCTCGCCGTACGGCTGCTGTCGCGCATCGCCGAGGAGTTCGACGTGGACCTGCCGATGCGGCTGGTCTTCGAGCGGCCCACAGTGGCCGCCCTCGCCGAGGCGATCGAGGAGGAGATCCGGTCCGAGATCGCCGACCTGACCGACGACGAGGTGGCGGCGATCGAACCGTCCACCGACCCCGAACCCGACACCTGGCACCCGGGATGGACACGATGAGCACCGAGCCGCTGTACCTCAAGCCCAACGTCCGGATCGAGGGGCTGGTCAACCAGTTCGTCGCCTGGACCCACGTCTACACGCCGGTATCCGGCGCGATGAACCTCGCCAACCTCCTCCTGCCGATCATGGACTCGTACGTCCAACGGCCGGACGTGCACCTGGCGGCGGTGGCCAACCCGAAGATGAGGGGCGGCTTCTTCATCAACGCCGAGGCGTCCCGCGTCGACGAGGTACGGGACCTGCGCGACCGGATCGTCCGGGACGAGTCCGCCGCGATCGCCTTCGCCGCCGCCGTCAAGAACGCCGAGGACCTTCTGCGCGCCCAGGCCACCGGATACGACCTGTCCCCGCTGTACGCCCAGCTCCCCCCGGAGCTGCGCGGGTACGTGGAGCTGGTCTACGACCTCAACCACCAGCCGACCCTGCGGTTCCTGGAACCCCTGCTCTACCGCAGCGCGGTGCACCGTCGGGAGCGGGAGGCGATCGAACTCTCCCTCGACGACGGCAGCGAACCCCCGTTCATCCTGAGCACCCCCCGGTTGGCCCGCGACGGTCACCTGCAGCTGCCCCTCCCGCTGGACCACACCGGCATCGACGAGCTGTTCGCCCTGCGGAGCACCCCCCAGCCCCTGGAGCAGGTGGCGAAGGCGCTGGAGATCACAGGCGCCGAGCAGGAGGCGACGCTGCGCGCCCTGCTCACCACGGAGTCGACCCTCGCCCCGGACCGGCACATCGACTCCGGCGGCCGGATCCGCTACTTCGGGCACGCCTGCCTGCTGCTCCAGTCGCCCTCGACGTCGATCCTCGTCGACCCGTTCATCAGCTCCAACCCGGCCGCCGGTGACCGGTTCACCTACGTCGACCTGCCCGACCGGATCGACTACTGCCTGATCACCCACGCCCACCAGGACCACGTGGTGCTGGAGACGCTCCTGCAGCTCCGGCACAAGATCGGCACCGTGGTCGTCCCCCGCAACGGCGGCGGCCAGCGCCAGGACCCGTCGATCCGGCACTACCTGGAGCGGGTCGGGATGACCGTCCGGGAGGTCGACGACCTCGACGAGCTGCCCTTCGACGGCGGCACCATCGTCTCCGCCCCGTTCTTCGGTGAGCACTGCGACCTCGACATCCGGGCCAAGAGCAGTTACTGGGTGAACATCGCCGGCCGGTCGGTCTTCGTCGGCGCCGACACCTCCGGGCTGGAGTCGCACCTCTACACCCGCATCCGCGAGGCGGTCGGCCCCACCGATGTGGCCTTCATCGGGATGGAGTGCGACGGCGCCCCGCTGACCTGGCTCTACAGCGCGCTGTTCACCCAGCCGGTGCCGCGCAAGATGGCGCTGACCCGCAAGCTGTCCGGCTCCAACGCCGCCCAGGCCACCGGGATCCTCAAGCAGCTCGGCGCCCGGGAGGCGTACGTGTACGCGATGGGCCAGGAGGACTGGCTGCAACACGTCATGGCCACCAGCTACACCCCCGAGTCGTACCAGCTGCTCCAGGTCGCCGAGTTCCTCGACACCTGCCGGCGCGACGGCGTGCACGCCGAGCACCTGCTGGTGCGCAAGGAGATGCGGTGGTGAACGCGGTGACGTCGGCCGCCCCCGACGTGGGTCTGCACGTCGGGGTCCTGCTCGACACCGGGCCGACGGCCGAGGAGGTCGCGGCGATGACGGACCTGTTCCGGCAGCGGGGGATGACTGCCGTCGCCGAGGGCCACTCGTACGGCGGACCCCCGCCGACGTCGGCCTTCCTGATCGTGCTCACCGCACCCCTGGCCCCGTTCCTGGACGGCTTCGCCGACGACGCCGACGGGTGGCGGTCACTGCGGGAACTGGTCGACGCCCTCCAGGCGATGCGCTCCGACCCGGGACGGTGGGGGCGCGCCCACGAGGTACGCCTGGAGGACGCCAGCAGCGGACACGCCGTGGCACTCGAACCCGACCTGCCCGAGGCGGCGTACCGGGCGCTGATGGAGGTCGACCTCTCCGGCCTGGACCAGTGGTCGATCCCCGTCCGGTTGGAGTGGCAGCAGGCCCGGCTGACCTGGACGGCCCGGATGACGACGGTCCCGCTGCGCTTCTCCCGCCGCCCGCCC
>NZ_JBEPEQ010000167.1:0-8897 GCF_040300925.1 Micromonospora sp. NPDC000207 | reverse complement strand
TCTCCCTAACGACGCTCTTCCGATCTGGGCGTCGGCGGGCACCCCGGGCTGCTCGGCCCGGATCCGACCGGCCCACCGGGCGGCCTCCGGGCCGAGCCGGCGGACCGCCTCCATGGCCAGGTGTTCCGGGGCGTACTGCGGGTCCTGCCGCATCCGGTCCCAGAGGGTGGCCGGAGGGGCCTCCGGCACGGACTGTTCGTCGGTCTCCGCCCCGGGAGTCGGGGTGGCGGGGTCGACGGAAGGGGTCGACGGGGGGACTCTGGATTCTCCGTCGGCGGGCGCGGAGTCGGTCAAGGAAGGCTCCCGTGGTGGGACGCAGGGGTGTGGGTACGCAGACCGGGCGCGGTCAGCGACGCCGGCCGGAGAGCCGGTTGGCGAGCTGACGAAGCTTCTGCTGGTTCGCCGGCTTGGCCAGTTCACGGCGCCCACGATCGACCATCTGCTGGCCCTTCGGTGAGCGCAGGAACTGGGTGATCCGGTGCATCAGTGACGACATTGCATCCTCCTGTCGACATTCCCTCTCCATGTGTACCCCGGGCCGGCAACCGCCACGCGTCCACTATGGAGATCACCACAGCATCCGGTTCGGCGTCGGATACCGACAAAAATGACAAAGAACAAGTAAAGCGTCGCAGTGGCAGGCGGCGCACCGGCGGACCCCGGAATGCACGAGGATGGTGGGTACGTTCCTCCGAACGGGTGGCCGCCGGGCGCGGTCATCGTACGCACAACAGGGAGGTCCCGACCGGTGCTCGACCCACACGAGCTGTACCAGCTCAGCGACGATCTGCCCGAGCTCGGTCAGCCGGTGCTCATCCAGGCGCTGACCGGCTTCGTCGACGCCGGCAACGCCACCCGGCTCGCCAGGGAACAGCTGCTCACCTCGCTGGAGGCCCGCCCGGTCGCCAGCTTCGACGTCGACCAGCTCTTCGACTACCGGTCGCGGCGACCGGTGATGACCTTCGTCGAGGACCACTGGGAGTCCTACGACGCCCCGAAGCTCGAACTGCACCTGCTGCACGACGACGACGAGACACCCTTCCTCCTGCTCACCGGCCCCGAACCGGACCTGCAGTGGGAACGGTTCGCCGCCGCCGTGGCAGGCCTCGGCGCCCGGCTCGACGTACGGCTCACCGTCGGGCTCAACTCCATCCCGATGGCGGTACCGCACACCCGCCCTGCCGGGGTGACCGCCCACGCGACCCGGCCCGAACTGATCGCCGGACACGAACCGTGGCTGCAACGGGTGCAGGTCCCCGGCAGCGTCGGCCACCTGCTGGAGTTCCGACTCGGCGAGGCGGGCCGGGACGCGCTCGGGTTCGCCTCCCACGTGCCGCACTACGTGGCCCAGACCGAGTACCCCGCCGCCGCGGAGGTCCTGCTCACCTCGGTGTCGCGCAGCACCGGGCTGCTGCTGCCCACCGACTCGCTGCGCTCCTCCGCCGAGGTGGTCCGGGTCGAGATCGACAGGCAGGTCGCCCAGACCGAGGACGCCGCCGCGTTGGTGCAGGCCCTGGAGGAGCAGTACGACGCGTTCGAACGGGGACGGGGGGAGAAGAACCTGCTCGCCGCCGAGAACGGCCCCCTGCCCACTGCCGACGAACTCGGTGCCGAGCTGGAACGGTTCCTCGCCGAACAGAGCCGGCCGGGTGACACCCCGGGCAGCTGAGCGTACGGATCTGCGCAGCGGGACACGTCGCCGGTGCCCGCGACCGGGGCCGGCATCGGGCAGGGTGGAGGCATGCGCCTGGCGACGTGGAACGTGAACTCGGTGAAGGCCCGCCTGCCCCGCCTGCTCGACTGGCTGGCCGGCACCGGACCGGACGTGCTCTGCCTGCAGGAGACCAAGTGCCCGGACGGTGCCTTTCCGGTCGCCGAGGTCGGCGAGCTGGGTTACACGGTGGCCAGCCACAGCGACGGCCGGTGGAACGGGGTGGCGATCCTGTCCCGGGTGGGGCTGGCCGACGTGGTGGTCGGGTTCCCCGGTGAGCCGGGGTTCCCCGAACCGGAGGCCCGGGCCATCTCGGCCACCTGCGGGGGGAACCGGGTCTGGTCGGTGTACGTCCCCAACGGCCGGGCCCCCGACGACCCGCACTACGCGTACAAGCTGGCCTGGTTCGCCGCCCTCCGGGACGCGGTGGAGCAGGACCTGGCCGACGGGGCGCCGCTGGCGGTCTGCGGGGACTTCAACGTCGCCCCGACCGACGCCGACGTCTGGGACCCGGCGCTCTTCGTCACCTCCACGCACGTCACCCCGGCCGAACGTGCCGCCCTGGCCGCCCTGCGCGACCTGGGCCTGCACGACGTGGTGCCCACCCCGATGAAGGGGCCGCACCCGTACACCTACTGGGACTACCGGGCCGGGATGTTCCACCAGAACAAGGGCATGCGGATCGACCTCGTGTACGCCTCCGACGGACTGGCCGGGGCGGTCCGGTCGGCCTACGTCGACCGGGAGGCCCGCAAGGGCAAGGGACCTTCCGACCACGCGCCGGTCGTGGTCGACCTGGACCTTCCGCCCGCCGTCGGGACGGAGTGAGCACCGGCGTACGCCTAGGCTGGACCCATGGCCATCGTGAAGATCAACGCACTGGACGTTCCGCCGGGTGGCGGGGAGGAGTTGGAGCGGCGCTTCGCCGCCCGGGCCGCCGCCGTGGAGAACTCCCCCGGGTTCCTCGGGTTCGAGCTGCTGCGCCCGGTCGGGGGCGAGAACCGCTACTTCGTATACACGAAGTGGGAGAGCGAGCAGGCCTACCAGGCGTGGGCGGCGGGACCGTCCCGGGCGGCGCACGCCCAGAGCGGGGACGAGGCACCCCGGCGACCGGTCGCGACCGGCGCGAACCTGCTGGAGTTCGAGGTCGTCCAGCAGGTGCCCGCCAGCTGAGCCCCACCGCGCTCAGCCCTTCGACGCCCAGGTGTGCCGGGCTCGGGCGGGCGTGCCGGGCTCAGGCCCGTCGGGTCTCCACCAACGAGGCGAACGCGATCACGTTGTCCCGGTATCCGGTCCGGCCACCCACCCACTGCCCACCGCAGGTGATCAACCGCAGCTCCGGGGTGCCGGAGTCGCCGTACACCCGGTCGGCGGGGAGGTTGTCCTTCGCGAAGTGCTCCACCGAGTCGACGGCGAAGACGGCCACCGACCCGTCCGACCGGGCCACCTCGACCCGGTCCCCCGGCCTGATGCGGGCCAGTTCGTAGAAGACCGACGGCCCGTCCTTGCTGTCCACGTGCCCGACGATGATTGCCCGACCGGGCTCGCCCGGGGTCGGGGCGCGGTCGTACCAGCCGGTCTCGCCGTGCCGGTCCAGCGGCGGGACGTCGATGGTCCCGTCGGGGGCCTGACCGACCGGGGCCACCGGGGCGGTCACCCTGATCGACGGTACCGACAGGCTCACCGGTCGGCTCGCCGCCAGGACGGGGACGCCCGCCGGGTCCTCGGTGTGCTGCTCGGCGAGGACCCTGTCGAACGGTCCGGCGGTGCGACCCAACCCCGCCCCGGTGGCGAAGATGCCCAACAGCACCAGCAGCACCGCCAACGGCACCGACCAGGGACGCCGTCCGGGCACCGTCGCGGGGGCGGGCGAAAGGACCGGTGGTCGACCCGCGCCGACCCGGGTCCCCGGCGGGGTCGCGGTGGGCACCAACGCCCAGCCGGTACGCCGGGCCTCGGCGTCGGTGAGCCGGACCGCCGGGGCGGTGCGGCCCCGCTGGGGTCGGCCGCCCGGGGTGCCGTAGGTCCGTCCGCTCGACGCCGTCGGGCGGCCCGCCGGGCGCGGGGTCGGGCCGGGTCGGGGCGTACTCGATCTCCCGCCACCGAACGGGACCCGCCCGGCGGTCACCGACGACCCCCGGTGTGGCCGGTGGTGTGGCGGCCGGCGGTCACGACGGCCCCCACCAGCGGCTGGCCCTGCGCTGCCGCCTGAGGGTCAGTACGCCCGCCACCATCCCGGCCAGGGTCAACGCCAGTCCCCCGGGGACCAGCAGGTCACCGGCGCTCGGGCCGGCCGTGCCACCGAACCCGGTGGCCGGTCCGTGGCTGGGCCGGTGTGTCGGCCGGTGGGTCGGCGGTGGGGTGGGCGGGTGTTTCTTCACCACCTGGAGGGTCGTGGTGGCAGTCTCCCCGGTGCGGCACTCCAGCTTCACCCGGTAGTTCCCGGGTCGGGTCCGGGTCGACACCATCGGGCTGGCGGTGAGCACACCGTTCTGCGGGTGCACTGTCACCTTGCCGAAGGCGTCCGACCAGACAGTCGCCGGCCACGAGTTGTCGTGGCAGCTCGCCCGGATCCCGACCAGGTATCCCGGCTGCACCAGGCTCGGGCTGACCTCGACGAAGACGACTCCCGGCGGGGGAAGGCCGGGCGTGGACGGATCTGCGGGCTGTGGGACGGCCGGCTGTGCCACCGGCAGCGGCCCGGCGACATGCGGCCGGGCGGCGATCGCGGGCGTGGCGGACAGGGGCGTGACGAGCGCGGCGATCCCGACCGCCGTCGCGACGCCCAGGCGCATGACCGACACCATGACCCCTCCCGGCACGGTAGTCCTCGGCCGGGCGGTCGCCGCCCGACCAGCCGTACGGGGTGATCGGCTCACCCCGGGTCGCACGTCACATCCGGTCCGGGCCGACCGTGGCGTACGCTCGGGTCGCTGTGACCTCCATCGACCACGAACCTGTCGCCACCGCCCGGATCCGGACCTTCCTCCCCCGCCGGGGCCGGATGACGAGCCGTCAGATCGACGCCCTCGACCGGCTCTGGCCGACGTACGGCCTGACCGTGTCGGACGTCGCGGACGGGCCGCTCGATCCGTCCGCCCTGTTCGGACGGGAGGCACCGGTGGTGCTCGAAATCGGTTCCGGCATGGGGGACGCCACGGCCGCGATGGCGGCGGACGACCCGGATCGAGACTATCTGGCGGTCGAGGTGCACACGCCCGGAATCGCCAACCTCCTCGACCTGGTCGGCCGGGACGGGCTGACCAACGTCCGGGTCGCCGAGGGTGACGCCCTCGACCTGGTGCAGGCCCTGTCTGTGGACTCGCTCGACGCCGTGCACGTCTTCTTCCCCGACCCGTGGCCCAAGACCCGCCACCACAAGCGGCGCATCATCCAGGCCGGGCACGTGGCCCTGCTGCGGTCGCGGTTGACCCCGGGCGGCACCCTGCACTGCGCCACCGACTGGGCCGAGTACGCCGAATCGATGCGGCAGACCCTCGACGGCGACCCGGAGCTGGCCAGTCCGTACCCCGGGTGGGCACCCCGACCCGCGCACCGCCCGGTCACCAAGTTCGAACGCCGCGCCCACCGGGAGGGCCGGGAGGTCTTCGACCTCGTCTACCACCGAGCCGTCCCCGCCTGACCCGCCTCGATCGACGCAGGGGGTGTGAGAGGGGATCCCTCTCCACCGTCGGCGTCGACAGGGGTGCCTTCCCTTCCTGGAACCCCGGTTGGCGGGCGGGGGTGGGGGGCGGGCACGATGGAGCGGCTATGACGCTCACCGCCGCGCTGCCGCACAGCGCCGACCCCGACACCCTGTACGACGCGTTCGCCGGCTGGGCGAAGGAGCGCGGCCTCGACCTCTACCCCCATCAGGAGGAGGCGCTCCTGGAGATCGTCTCCGGCGCCAACCTGATCATGAACACTCCCACCGGCTCCGGGAAGAGCCTGGTGGCCACGGCGGCCCACTTCGCCGCCCTCGCCGACAACCGGACGACGTTCTACACGGCTCCGATCAAGGCGCTGGTGTCGGAGAAGTTCTTCGCCCTCTGCGAGACCTTCGGCGCGGAGAACGTCGGGATGCTCACCGGGGACGCCAGCGTCAACGCCGACGCCCCGATCATCGCCTGCACCGCCGAGATCCTGGCCAACCTCGCCCTGCGCGAGGGCGCCCGGGCGGACGTGGGTCAGGTGGTGATGGACGAGTTCCACTTCTACGCCGAGCCGGACCGGGGTTGGGCCTGGCAGGTGCCGCTGATCGAGCTGCCCCAGGCACAGTTCGTCCTGATGTCGGCGACCCTCGGGGACACCACCCGGTTCGTCGCCGACCTGACCCGCCGTACCGGGCGGGCGACGGCAGTGGTCCGTACCGCCGAGCGGCCGGTCCCCCTCCTCTTCTCGTACGCGATGACCCCGATGCACGAGACGCTGGAAGAGCTCCTGGAGACGAAGCAGGCCCCGGTGTACGTGGTCCACTTCACCCAGGCCGCCGCCCTGGAACGGGCGCAGGCGCTGATGAGCGTGAACGTCTGCACCCGGGCCGAGAAGGACCTGATCGCCGAGGCGATCGGCCGGTTCCGGTTCACCTCCGGTTTCGGCAGGACGCTGTCGCGGCTGGTCCGGCACGGGATCGGCGTGCACCACGCCGGGATGCTGCCCAAGTACCGACGACTGGTGGAGACGCTGGCCCAGGCCGGTCTCCTGAAGGTCATCTGCGGTACGGACACCCTCGGGGTCGGCATCAACGTGCCCATCCGCACTGTGCTGTTCACCGGCCTGAGCAAGTACGACGGGGTCCGGACCCGGTTGCTCAAGGCCCGGGAGTTCCACCAGATCGCCGGGCGCGCCGGCCGGGCCGGGTACGACACGATCGGCCGGGTCGTGGTGCAGGCCCCCGAGCACGTGATCGACAACGAGAAGGCCCTGGCCAAGGCGGGCGACGATCCGAAGAAGCGCCGCAAGGTGGTCCGGAAGAAGCCGCCGGAGGGCTCGATCGGGTGGGGCGAGCCGACCTACCAGCGGCTGGTCGAGGCCGAACCGGAGCCGCTGACCTCCAGTTTCCAGGTCAGCCACTCGATGCTGCTCAACGTCATCGGCCGCCCGGGGGACGCGTTCGCCGCGATGCGGCACCTGCTGACCGACAACCACGAGGACACCGTCGCCCAGCGTCGGCACGTGCGTCGGGCCATCGCCATCTACCGGGCGCTGCGGGCGGGCGGGGTGGTCGAGGAGCTGCCCGAGCCGGACGAGACCGGCCGCCGGGTCCGGCTCACCGACGACCTGCAACTCGACTTCGCCCTCAACCAGCCGCTGTCCCCGCTCGCCCTGGCCACCATCGAGCTGCTCGACGCCGAGAGTCCCGCGTACGCCCTGGACGTGCTCAGCGTCATCGAGTCGATCCTCGACGACCCGCGTCAGGTTCTCTCCGCGCAGCAGTTCAAGGCCCGGGGCGAGGCGGTCGCCGCGATGAAGGCCGAGGGCATCGAGTACGAGGCCCGCCTGGAGCTGCTCGACGGGGTGACCTGGCCGAAGCCGCTGGCGGAGCTGCTGGAGAACGCGTACGCGATGTACCGGCAGGGCCACCCGTGGGTCGACGACCACCAGCTCTCCCCCAAGTCGGTGGTCCGTGACATGTACGAGCGGGCGATGACCTTCGCCGAGTTCGTGCAGTTCTACGGGCTGTCCCGGTCCGAGGGGCTGGTGTTGCGGTATCTCGCCGACGCGTACAAGACGTTGCGGCAGACGGTCCCGGAGGACGCCAAGACCGAGGAGCTGGTCGACCTCATCGAGTGGCTGGGTGAGCTGGTCCGCCAGGTCGACTCCAGCCTGATCGACGAGTGGGAGCGGCTGCGCAACCCGTCCGACGCCGAGGAGGTCGCCGCCGCCCTGGACGACCGCCCGCCGGCGGTCACCCGCAACGCCCGCGCCTTCCGGGTGCTGGTACGCAACGCCCTGTTCCGTCGGGTCGAGCTGGCCGCGCTGCGCCGGTGGGACCTGCTGGGCGAGCTCGACGCCGCCGACGGGTGGAACGCCGACGCCTGGGCGGACGCGTTGGAGCCGTACTTCGAGGCGTACGACGGGATCGGGACCGGACCGAACGCCCGGGGGCCGGCCCTGCTGCTGATCGACCAGACCGACCCGCAGCGGTGGACGGTCCGGCAGATCCTCGACGACCCCGACTCCGACCACGACTGGGGGATCAGCGCCGAGGTCGACCTGGTCGCCTCCGACGAGGTGGGGGCCGCCGTCGTCAGGGTCACCGAGGTCGGTCAGCTGTAGAAGTTTCTCTCTTTTTGCGGGGCCGTCCGGAGTGTCCGGACGGCCCCTTTCGCGCCCTGGGCGACGTCAGACCCGTCGATTAGAATGTGTGTACTAATAAAGCCGCTGAGCTGGGAGGACGCCCATGACTGCGCCCACCTCCACCCCCCTCACCCCGTACGCCACCCTGCTGGGGTTCACCCGCTACGTCGACCGCACCGGCCCGACCAAGGCCACCTTCGTCGGTGGGCTGCGCAAGCAGCGGGCCAGCCGCTCCGGCTTCAACCCGCACGGTCAGTTCGTCAAGGCGCTCAAGGCCGACGTGGCCTTCCACACCGGCGGGTCCCACCTGGCCCAGGTGGCCGACCTGGTCAAGCCCCGGTGGCGACCGCTCTACCAGGCCCTGGTGCCGGGGGCGACGGCCTGGTTGCACTCGCTCGGCGACCCGGCCGGGGTCGACCTGGCGCAGACCCGGGACGTCCTGGCCATGCTCGGCGACCTCCCCGTCAAGATCAACCCCCAGTTCGGCATCAGGTACGCCGACGGTCGCGCCGAAGCCGTCCGGCTGCACTTCGACGAGACCGAGCCCAGCGAGGAGGCGACCCTGGCCACCCTGCACCTGATGGCCCGGCACATGGACGCGGTCCTGCCGCACGCCGAGCCGGTCCTCGTCGACGTGCGGCGGGGGGTGACGCACCGGATGCCCGAGGGTGCCAGGCCCGAGCAGATCGAGCGGTGGCTGGCCGGTGAGGCCGCCGCCTTCCGCGCCATCTGGTCCACCGCCGCCTGAGGCGGCCCGCCGCACCGTGGTGGGGCCGTCCTCGTCTTGTGGGGCTCCACCTGCCCACTTGGTGGGTTGTGTTTGGGAGAGCGGGGAGTTGGGAAAAATTGATAAAAAAGGTTGTTATATAAACTGGTGGGCGGGATA
>NZ_JBEPEQ010000166.1:0-8986 GCF_040300925.1 Micromonospora sp. NPDC000207 | reverse complement strand
CCGGCGTGCGCTTCCCTACACCGCGCGGTGCTCGCCGCGCGCCCCGGCCGGCTGCCGGCCCACCACCCCACAGGGAAACGGCCTGTCGTCATGCGGCGGCCCACCGGGCTTCCCGCTCTCCGCGCCAGCCGCCGGGCGTGTTGCGTGGCCGGAGTCGGAGCGCCAGCGGAGCGACGGACGCGCGCCCAGGCGGCGGCGCGTGCGGCCCGTTGCGGGCCGCCTTGATAGACGTACAGAAAGTCCTCCCACGCCGGTCGGCAGTCGGCCGCCATGCGGGTCACGGCGGGTTGACGTGTCGGTACCCGGTGCTACTCTGGCCCCCGTCGACCACGCCAGCGCGGCCTTCCCGCCGGATCGCTGAACTCGACTTCGGAGTAACCGAGCGGCCTTCCTGCCGCTGATGCGGGCCACGTCCCGCAGGCTCTCGATCGCACCGGCCACTGCGCCGGCCCGGAATCCACTGAGCGGCGCAGCACGGCCTTCCCTGCCGTCCACGATGGCCTTCGGATTCGCGTACCTCGACGGGTGGGGATCGCCTGCGGCAACCAGCCGGTAGCCGACGACCAGGCACCCCACCCGTCCCGGCCTCACCCAGGATCCAGGAACCCAGCTCAACGGCGGTTCAAGGCCGATGGCCAACCCCCGCCCTCCGGCGTGAGCCGCCCTCTCCGGCGGTGCCAGGAGACACCACGAACACCACCGACGGACACCGCTCCGGCGTCCGGTGGCAGTTCGTTGCCCGTCCCCTGCCACCCCTTGAGGAGAGAACCGTGTCCACCCTCACCGCCGGTCGTGACGCCCAGGCCCTACACCGCGCCGCCGCCCCGGACTACTTCGGCTGGCTGGAGCACACCCGCGCCGCCGGAGGCTGCACCCGCCCGGTCCGCCTGACCGGCACCCTCACCGCCGTGGAACCCGGCACCGGCCGGGTCCTGGCCGAGCAGCACACCGACGAGCTGCCCGACCGGACGCTCTACAAGGCGTGCGGCAACCGTCGTGCCGCCCAGTGCCCCGACTGCGCCTGGGTCTACGCCGGTGACGCCTTCCAGGTGGTCCGCTGCGGCCTGACCGGCGGCAAGACCGTCCCCACCACCGTCAGCGCGCACCCGGTCGTCTTCGCCACCTTCACCGCACCGTCCTTCGGCCCGGTCCACCACCGACACATCCCCCGGCACACCTGCGGCCAACGGCGGCGCTGCGACTGCCGCCCCGCACCCTGCCGCGCCCGGAGCACCGCCGGCACCTGCCCGCACGGGCGGCCCGCAGCCTGCTTCGCCCGCCACGACGCTGACGATGCGCAGCTCGGTCGGCCGCTTTGCCTGGACTGCTACGACCACGACCACCAGGCCGTTTGGAACCACTCCTCGGGCGAGCTGTGGCGACGCACCAAACAGGCCATCGAACGCCACCTCACCGCCTTGTGCCGCCGACGCGGCATTCCCCACGTCCAGGTCGCCACCGACACTGGCCGAATCCGCCGGGTGCCACCGGTACGGGTGTCCCACGGGAAGGTCGCTGAGATGCAGCGCCGGGGCGCGGTGCACTTCCACGTCCTGTTGCGCCTCGACGGCGTCGACCCGGACGACCGGCACGCCCTGGTGCCGTCACCGGCCGGCATTACTGCCGACGACCTCGACGCCGCCGTCCACGCCGCCGCCCGGCAGATCACCGTCACCACCCCGCCGCACCCCGACCGTCCGCAGGGCTGGCCAATCGCCTGGGGTGAGCAGGTCGACGTACGCCGCATCGGCACCAGCGACGGCGACGTGACCGACAGGAAGGTAGCCGCCTACCTCGCCAAGTACGCCACCAAGTCCACCGAGGTCACCGGCCACTGCTCCACCCGACTCACCCCGGACACCGTCGACGCCTACGCCGATCCGGAAGGCGACCACCTCGCCCGCCTTATCGACGCCTGCTGGCGACTCGGCCGCCCCACCCACAGCCCGAGTACCCGCACCGCCGACACGACCGACGAGCGTCAAGCCGGCCTTGACACCAGACCGAACGAGTACGCCGGGCTGCGCCGATGGGCGCACATGCTCGGCTACGGCGGTCACTTCCTCACCAAGGCCCGCCGCTACTCGGTCACCTTCGGCCTGCTCCGCGACACCCGCGCCGCCTACCGCCGCACCGAGCACACCGGCACCGCCGACAGCGACGAGACCGCCGGCACGGTCACCGTCGGCACGTTGGCCTTCGTCGGCTCCGGCTGGCTGACCGACGGGGACGCCCTGATCGCCAACACCGCCGCAGCCCACCGCCGGGAACGCCAACGCGTCGGCCGGGAGGAACTCGCCCACGCGACGTGGTCGGGGGTGGCGGCGTGACCCGCCCCCTTACCCCGCGTTGGTACTCGCCCGCCGAGGTCGCCGTGCTGCTCGGCTTCGGACTGTCCAAGGTCAAGATGAAGATCGCCACCGGTGAACTGCGCTCGGTCAAGGACGGCAAGTACCGCAGGGTCCTGCCCGAGTGGGTCGACGAGTACGTCCGTGACCAGGTCGAGCGGCAGGAGGCCGCCTGATGCCCGGACGCATCCGCGCCAACGGGGAAGGCTCGATCTTCCCGTACCGCACCGGCTTCGCCGCGTACGTCTGGGTCACCAAGCCCGACGGGAAGCGGACCCGCAAGTACGTCTACGGCCAGACCCGGGAGGTCGTCCACGACAAGTGGATCAAGCTGCACCAGCAGGCCAAGGCCGGGCCGGTCGCCACCCGGGTACCGACCCTCGGCGACTACCTGACCTACTGGCACCGGGAGGTCGTGCGTCCCAACCTCGCGCCGTTGACCTGTGCCACCTACGAGACGATCCTCCGGCTGTACGTGATCCCCGGACTCGGCGGGAAGCGGCTCGACCGACTCCAGGTGCGCGACGTGCAGACCTGGATCAACGCGGTGGCCCGCACCTGCCAGTGCTGCGCCCAGGGCAAGGACGCCCGTCGCCCGGAACTCCGGCGGCGCTGCTGTGCGCTCGGCCGGTGCTGCGGCGACACGCCGTCCTCCCGGACCGTCAAGGACATCCGGGGTGTGCTGCGCTCCGCGCTCAACCACGCCGCCACCGAGGAACTGGTCACCCGCAACGCCGCCGCCCTGGTCAAGCTTCCACCGGTCCGTCGCCGCAGGGGCCGAGCCTGGACCAGTGACGAGGCCCGTCGCTTCCTGGAGTCCGCGCGGGCCGACTCCGATCCGCTCTACGCCGCGTACGTGCTGATCCTGGTGCTCGGCCTGCGCAAGGGTGAGGTGCTCGGCCTCACCGAGGACGCCGTCGACCTGGCGGTGGGGGAGCTGTCGATCGGCTGGCAGTTGCAGCGGGTCGGCGGCCAACTGCTGCACCGGGAGACCAAGACCCAGACCTCGGACGCCACCCTCCCGCTGCCGGACATCTGCGCGGCGGCACTCGACCTCCGCCAGAGCGCGAGGAAGGCCGACCGCGACGAGGCCGGGATCGCCTGGCAGGGGTCGTCGCTGCTGTTCACCACCCGCTACGGGACTCCGGTCGAGCCGCGCAACTTCAACCGCTCCTGGGACGCCCGCTGTGCCCGGGCCGGGGTCCGGAAGATCACCGTGCACGACGCCCGGCGTACCTGCGCCACCCTGCTCGTCGACCTGGACGTGCACCCGCGCGTGATCATGCAGGTGCTCCGGCACGCCGAGGTGTCGGTCACGATGGAGATCTACTCGCAGGCGTCCTCGGACGCCACCCGCGACGCCCTCAAGCGCCTGGGGGAGAGCCTGCGGTGATCACCGCTGCTGTACTCGACTGCTGTACAGAAGCACTAGAGGGCACATCCATGGATCGGATGTGCCCTCTGACCTCTGTCGGGGTGGCCGGATTCGAACCGACGACCTCTTCGTCCCGAACGAAGCGCGCTACCAAGCTGCGCCACACCCCGAGGCGTGCCGACAAATAGTAGCCCACCCTGATCCGGGGACAAACTCAGTACCCCCTCCCCGGGCGGCCGGGGAGGGGGTACTGCCCTGAGCTGCCCCGGTCCCATGAACGGGGCAGCTCCACAGCCTCACCGAGACCTGTCGCCCGGGGGTGCCGCATCCCGCGAGCAACCCCGGCCGTTGCCGAGGGCACCCCGGAGCGCGCCGCCGCCGGATCCCGAGGCGGCTCCGGCAGCAGCGTCGGCGGTCAGCGAGGGATGAGGGTGAGGATGCTCGCCTCGGGCGGACAGGCGAACCGGACCGGGGCGGTCGGGTGGGTGCCCAGCCCGGCCGTGACGTGCAGCCAGGCGTCCGAGTCCGGCCACCGGTGCAGGCCCTTGGCCATCGACCGGGGCAGACCGCAGTTGGTGATCAGCGCCCCGACGCCCGGCACGCAGACCTGCCCGCCGTGGGTGTGTCCGGCCAGGAGCAACCCGAAGCCGTCGGCCGCCATCTGGTCGAGCACCACCGGCTCGGGGGAGTGGGTGAGGGCGATGGAGAGGTCAGCGGTGGTCGAGACCGGCCCGGCGACGTCTTCGTAGGAGTCCCGACCGATGTGCGGGTCGTCCACCCCGACCATGTCGATGAGTCGGCCGCCGGCCTTCAGGGAGGTACGGGCGTTGTTCAGGTCCGCCCACCCGGCCCCGACCAGGACGTCCCGCAGTTCCTCGTACGGCAGCTCGGCGCCCTCGGTGTACTCCCGGTCGGGCAGGAAGTAGGAGAACGGGTTCTTCAACACCGGGCCGGTGTAGTCGTTGGAGCCGAACACGAAGGCACCTGGGAAGTCGAGCAGGGGTTGCAGGGCCCGCAGCACCCCCGGCACCGAGGCCGGGTCGGCCATGTTGTCCCCGGTGACCACGACCAGATCCGGGTCGAGGGCTGCGAGTGAGGCGACCCAGTTCTGTTTGCGGGCCTGGTTCGGCATCATGTGCATGTCCGACAGGTGCAGGATGCGTAGCGGCTCGGCGTCTGCCGGAAGCATCGGTACGTCGTATCGGCGCAGGGTGAACATGTTGCGTTCGATGAGCGAGGCGTAGGCGAGGGTGGCGGCACCGGCCACGACGGTCCCGGCCGCGAGCCGGCGGAATAGTGTGCGCTTTCGCATGCGGATGAGGGTAGTTTGACCCTCCATGAGCACGCTGAAGGACCGACTCACCGCCGACATGCGAACCGCGCTCAAGGCGCGCGACGAACTGACCACCTCGACCCTGCGGATGGCGTTGGCCGCCGTGGGCACCGCCGAGGTGGCCGGCAAGGCCAAGCGCGAGCTCACCGACGACGAGGTGCTCGCGGTGCTGACCAAGGAGGCGAAGAAGCGGCGGGAGGCCTCGACCGCCTTCGCCGACGCCGGGCGCACCGAGCAGGCCGCCAAGGAGAACGCCGAGGGGGAGGTCCTGGAGCGTTACCTTCCGAAGCAGCTCCCCGACGGGGAACTGGCCGACCTGGTCGCGGGGGCGCTCGCCGAGGGTGGCTTCACCGGCAAGGCCCAGATGGGCCCGGCGATGAAGGCGGCCCAGGCCGCGGTGGCCGGTCGGGCCGAGGGGGGTCGGGTGGCCGCCGAGGTACGTCGCCAGCTCGGCCTCTGACCGAACAGCCACGGTACGACGAAGCGGGCGACACCGGAAGGTGTCGCCCGCTTCACTGTGCCTGGGCCTCAGGTGGTGCTCTCAGCCGCCTGCGTCGACCTGACGAAGGTCAACCGCCGAAGGTCAACCGCCTGGGGTCGGGTCGCCGCTGGGGGCACCGCCCCCGGAGCTGACCTGGATGGTGACGACCCCACCCTTTGTGGTCCGGCCGTTCGGGCTGGTTCCGGCGGCGGTCCCGGCCGGGCAGCTGGACTGGATCTGACTGCTCGACACGACCGCCTGGAAGCCCGCGCCCTGGAGCCGGTTCTTGGCGCTGTCCACAGACTGGCAGGCGACCACCGGGATGCTGCGCATCTCACCCTGGGCGGCCTTCTGCCCCGGCGGGGTGAAGTTGATCCGCTCCTTGCCCTTCATCGCGGCAGCCAGCGACTGGGCGACGGGGTTGTTGATGCCGGTCGGGCCGGGGTGCGGCATCCGCTGGTTGGTCTGCGGCCAGTCCGGGTCGGCCATGATGCCGGCGACCGCGTACTGCTTGGTCATCGCCACCAGGGAGGCCGTCTTCTCCGAGTCGGTGGTGCCGGACTTGCCGGCCACCGGGGCGTTCACGTCGTACTTGACGTGGGCGGCGGTCCGGCTGCCGCCGCACTGGCTGGTCCGGGAGTTGTCCCCGACCGGGCAGCGGGCCGCGTCGACAGCCGCACGGGCGACCTCGACGCTCACCGCCTTCTTGCACCGGGGGTTGGCGATGTCCAGCTTCTTGCCGTCGGCGTCCTTGATCTCCTGGACCGGGATCGGTTCGCAGTACTTGCCGTCGGCGGCCAGGGTGGCGTACGAGTTGGCCAGGTCGAGCGGGGTCACCGAGGAGACACCCAGGGTGAAGGCACCCCAGTCCTTCGCGGCGGCCTTGTTGTTGGCCCAGTCCGCCTCGCTCGGCACCCGGAACTCGATGCCGAGCCGCTTGGCGGCGTCGATCACGTTGTCCGCACCGACCTGCTGCTGGAGCGGGACGAAGTAGGTGTTGGTCGACCGGGCGAAGGCGCTCCACATGTTGAGCACGCCGCCGGCCTTCTTGTCGGAGTTGGTCGGGCAGTACTTGTTGGTCCCCGGGCACGCGGCCGGGCTGCCCTGCTCGACGATGTAGTCCGACTTGAACTGCTGCGGCGCGTCGATGGTGTGGCCGAGCGGTATGCCCTTCTCCAGGGCCGCCACGATCGTGTAGATCTTGAAGACCGAGCCGGCCTGGTAGCCGGCGAGGCCGTCGCCACCGGAGATGAGCGGGTTCACGGTGTTCGGGTAGCTGCCCCGGATCTTCTTGGCGGCCTTCCTCGGGTCGCTGGAGATCTTGTTCTGCGGCTTGTCCGGGTCGTCGAGCTTGAAGTTCCGGTTGACAGCCAGGGCGCGGACCCGGCCGGTGCCCGGCTCGATGTTGGCCACCATCCGGGCCGCCTTGCTGTTCACCCCGAGACCCTTGCGGACCGCCTTGTCGGCGCCGTCCTGGGCCTGCACGTCGAGGGTGGTGGTGACGGTGTAGCCGCCGGCCTTGAGCCGCCGCTCCCGGTCGTAGGTGGTCGAGCCGAACTCCTCCTGCTGCATCCACCACCGGTAGAAGTAGTCGCAGAAGAAGCCCCAGCCCCGCTTGTTGGTCTGGACGCAGCCGTTCGGGGCCCGCTTGCCCTTCACCACGAGCTTGGTGGCCTTGGCCTCGTCCGCCTCCGCCTGGGTGATCGCCCCGGTGGTGACCATGTTCTGGATCACGTAGTTGCGGCGGTCCAGGGCCTGCGGGTGACCGCTCTTGGTGGTCGGGTTGAACGAGGTGGGGGCCTTCACCATGCCGGCGAGCATGGCCGCTTCCTCGATCTTCAGGTTCTTCGGCGGCTTGCCGAAGTAGACCTGGCTGGCGGCGAAGATGCCGTACGCGCCGTTGCCGAAGGCGGCGATGTTGAGGTAGCGCTCCAGGATCTCGTCCTTGCTGAGTTCCTTCTCGATCTGGAGGGCGAAGTTCATCTCGCGGATCTTGCGGGCGCTGGTGTCCTCGGTGGCCGCGACGACGTCCTGCGGGTGGGTCGCCGAGTAGGCGATGTTCTGCCGGACGTACTGCATGGTCAGAGTGGACGCGCCCTGCCGCGAGTTGGCGGCGGACTGGTTGTTCACGAAGGCGCGGACGACGCCGTTGAGGTCGACGCCGTTGTGGTTGTAGAAGTCGTGGTCCTCGGCGGCGATGATCGCCTTCTGCATGTTCGGGGCGATGTCCGCGAGCTTGACGTCCTTGCGGTTCTCGTCGTACATCGTGGCCAGCGGGGTCTTGCCGTCGCTGGCGAGCAGGTAGCTGATCTGCGGAGCCCGAGCCATCTCGAACTCCTTGGGCAGCTCGCCGAAGGTGTCGGCGCCCGCCTTGGCGGCAAGTCCGGACATCGCCACCGCGGGGAAGGCCGCCGCAGCGACCACCACCCCGGCCAACAGGCCACATATGAGTAGCGATGCGGTGTTGGTCAGGACGTTGTGGTCACGTTTCCGCATCCAGGTCACCTCGACAGGGTACGCGAGTAGGAACGAGGGGCGCTGGGGCGCACTTTCCCCATTTCCGGTAAACGCCGGCCTCGTTGTGCTAAACGCACGAACCCTGGTGGGAGGTTGCGTGGACCGGTCGAGTCTCCTGGGTGAGAAGGCGATCGCGCAGCGTTTTCACGGACTCCGGCGGGGTAAGCGGCCGGCGAAAGCCCGGTAAGCCGGGAGTGTCCGTAATGATGGATTTGGCCGACAACGTTGCGTAATCAGGTGACTACAGAGCATGATGGTAGCGACGGTCCAGCCGTGGTCGTCCGTGCCGCCTTGGGGGAGGCCGGGCGGGACGACCCCTGCGAGACGGCTGGTCGCGACGACGTCGGTAGAACTCCGAGGGGGGACGTGTACAGATGGGCATGATCACTGACTGGCCGTCACTGGCGGCGTGTCAGAACGGGGACCCGGACGCGTTGTTCGTACAGGGCGCTGAACAGAACGTCGCCAAACGGATCTGCCGCAGTTGCCCAGTCAGGTACGAGTGCCTGGCCGACGCGCTCGACAACCGGATCGAGTTCGGAGTGTGGGGTGGGATGACCGAACGTGAACGCCGGGCGCTGCTGCGCCGGCACCCGCAGGTGGCGAGCTGGCGCAAGATGTTCGAGGCGGCGATGAAGAAGAACGCCAAGGACAAGACCGGCAAGGGCAAGGAACTGGTCAACGCCCTCGGCTGAGCCACCCGGTCACGGACGGCTGATCGCCGAACCGATCGCCCGCAGCCCGTCGACGTCGTGCACGTCGACGGGCTGCGCCGTGACCGACACCGTGGGCACCTCCGGGAACGTGTCGGTGAAGCGCGCCGCCACCTGCTGTTCGCGTACCGACTGCTGGGCCAGGGTGGCGTGGGCCCGCAGCACCTCGACGGTGCCCTCGTGGCCCCCGAGGTCGGCCAGCCGCTGCGCGGCGGCCAG
>NZ_JBEPEQ010000165.1:0-9019 GCF_040300925.1 Micromonospora sp. NPDC000207 | reverse complement strand
CCGGTCGTGGGTGGCCGGCCCGTCTGCGGCCCGGTCGTGGGTGGCCGGCCCGTCTGCGGCCGGGTCGTGGGTGGCCCGATCGGATCCGGGTTCGTCGTCTCCGGTCAGAGTGAGGCCATTGGCGAGCCGGCGTAGCGTATTCAGTTCGGCGTCGTCCAAGATTTGCCAGCCGCCGATTTCGGGATTGACGACGAGATTGCGATTCCCATCCCGAAAATAGACAAGATCTGCTGGTACGGAATCGGACGACAGGGATTCGACGAGCATGACCATCCCCTCGTGGTGAACACGGTCGGGCGATCCGCGAGGGTGCCGGCGTGCGCCCGACCGTGCTGCGTCGACGCTGGTCGACCGGTTCGGGTCGACAGACCCGAGGCCCGGAAGGCTGCTCCTAGCCGCCCGATCCGGCACCGGCGCCGGCGCCACCGGCGCAGCCGCAGGCACATGCCCCCGGAACTCCCATCGCGGCCGAGAAGTCGGTCGGACGAATTTCGGGCGTGGTCCACTTCGCCATTTCACACCCCCCTTCGGCATCGAAAACAGTTGAGCCTAGCGGGTTGTGATCACCGATTTAGCGATCGACTGACGTTAACACGGTGTGACTGCCGGTTCAACGCGCTGCTTTAACCTATTCATGAGATGCGGCCAAACGCTGAAAGCGTCAACGATGAGGTGTTAGCACCCCACCCGGACCTAGTCGACTTCCCCCACAATCCACCCCTATCCCCACCCCACCCCACCCACCCCACCCACCCCACCCACCCCACCGGCGTCCCCCCGGTTCGCAGGGTTGATCAAGGGATTTGCGTCAGATTTCGCGCTGATCATGACGCAAATCCCTTGATCACCGGGGAGATCGGGGAAATCGGGGAGGTCGGGGGGATCGGGGGAGTCGGGGGGATCGGGGAGGGTGGGGAGGGTGGGGATCATCGGGGAGGGAGGGGAGTGGGAGGGAGAGGGGTGGGGGAGGGGTTGGGGGTGGGGGGGATTACTTGGACGGGGACGGTGGCCTGGGTGTTGTGGGTGGTCACCCACTGGTCGAGGGCGGTGCGGCAGGCGTGGTCGGCGTGGCGCAGACCCCGCAGGTCGAGCCGGACGGTGCGGTCGGCGGGAAGCTCGTTGAGGGCGGTGAGGATCGTCGGCAATCGCAGGAACGTCGCGTTGCCGGTGATCGACACCTCGATGGGACCGTCACCGGCGGCGGCCTCGTCCTCGGTCGTCGGGCCGGAGTCGAGGTCGGGGCCGATCGCGCGGTCGGTGACGGTGACCCGTACGTGGGAGGTCTCCCAGGCCGCCTTGACCACTGCCAGTCCGAGACCGACCAGGACACCTGTGAACATGTCGGTGGTGCCGATCACCACTGCGGTCACCACCAGGATGATCGCCTCTCCCCGGTGTTCCCGCCACAGCTCGGGCAGCTCCCGTACCGGCAGGAGTTTGCAACCGGCGTGGATCAGCACCGCTGCCAACGCCGGGAGGGGGATCAGGCCGATCAGGGTGGGTGCGGCGGCGACGAAGAGGAGCAGCCACAGGCCGTGCAGTACCCGGGATGCCTTGCTGCGCGCCCCGGCCGCCACGTTCGCCGAGCTTCGGACGATCACGGCGGTCATCGGCAGGGCACCGAGCAGCCCGCAGACGCTGTTGCCGGTGCCCTGGGCGACCAGTTCCCGGTCGAAGTCCGTCCGGGGTCCGGTGTGCAGGCGGTCCACCGCCGCCGCGCTGAACAGGCTCTCCGCCGAAGCGACCAGGGTGAAGGTGACGATGGCGGCCAGCACGCCGAAGCTGGTGAGCTGCTCCCAGTGACCGAACGACGGGGTCATCGCCGCGAGCAGACCCTCCACCTCGATGGTCTGTACCGGAAGGTCGAGCCCGGCGGTCAACCCGGCCGCCACCACCACAGCGACCAGCGCTCCGGGGACCATCCGCAGCGAGGGCAGCCGTCGGCGCAACGCGTCCCACTGGGTCATGACGGCGACGGTGGCCACGCCGACGGTGAGCGCTGTCAACGCGGTGGGACTGGCGACCAGGTCGCCGAGGAGTTCCGGCAGGCCGGTGAACTTGCCCGGCCCGGAGTGCGGGGTGGTGCTGCCGGCGAGGACGTACAGCTGCCCGGCGATCAGCAGCAGACCGATGCCGGCGAGCATGCCCTGCACCACGGCGACCGAGATGGCGCGGAACCACCGGCCCAGGCGGAACAGACCGAGGGCGATCTGGAGCAGCCCGCAGGCCAGGACGATGGTGCCGAGCCCGGCCAGGCCGAAGTCGTCCACCGCCTCGGCGACCAGCACTGTCATCCCGGCGGCCGGGCCGCTGACCTGGAGGCTGCTGCCGGGCAGCGCCCCGACCAGCAGGCCGCCGACCACGCCGGTGACCAGGCCCAGTTCAGCCGGTACGCCGGAGGCGACGGCCACGCCGACGCAGAGCGGCAGGGCGACGAGGAAGACGACGATGGACGCCGGCAGGTCGGCGCGGAGCGTACCCCAGTCGGGGCGCGGAAGAGCGAGCATGATCCACCTCCGGAAGGCAGCAGAGTGGGGGACCCGGAGCACCTCTCCGTCGCCGGGTGGGCGCGTCCGCCTCGTCGTTGAGCCGGAAGGACAGGTGTGGGTCGGGTCCGGCAGACGTCGGTGCCGGCCGGGGTGGGACGGGGGTCCCGCGCGTCGCGGCTGTGCCAAGCGGCCGGTTGTCCGAGGCGACCGGTTGTCCGAGGCGACCGGTTGTCCGAGGCGACCGGTTGTCCGGAAGCGACTTACTCCCTGGCGACAGGTGTCCCGAGCGGTTGGCTGCCTGAGCTACCGGATCTCCGAAGCGAACGGGTGCTCGGGGCGTTGGTCGTGGGTGCCGTCGACGGCTGGCGGTGCTCGCCCGGATGGTGGTCGGCGAGGCGGGTCGGCTGCTCGGGCGCGTCGTCCCGAGGCGTGGTGCGCCCGTCGAACCGGTCGGTGACCGAGACGGGGTGCCGAGGGCGGCGGGATGCCGTCAGGTCGGCAGGGATCCGGTGGGCGAGCCGGTCAGCAGCGCATCACCTGGGACCGGGACGCGTTCGGTCGGGGCGCTGTGGTCAGTGGACGGCCGTCGGCGTTGCGCCCCCGCTCCCCGGGTACGCCGTACCGGAGTCGGTCCGACGGCGTGGCAGTCGAGTCGGTACGGCGGTCCGGTCCGGGGCCGTACCGCCCGGTGCGGGTGGAGGGTGTGGAGGCCTTGCCGCCGCAGCCGATGGTGAGTCGGACGGTCCGGCCGGGCATCCCGGGGGTGACGTCGGCGCTCGGGCCGGGCCGGGTGGCGGTGGCCGCGTCGACGTCGGCCGAATGGCCGGGGGAGTCGGACGGGTCGGCGGTCGGCGGCCAGGCGGAGGGGGCCGACAGAGAGTGGGCGGTGGCCGACGGGGAGGAAGCGGTGGCCGACAGAGAGTGGGCGGTGGCCGCCGGGGAGGAAGCGGTGGCCGACAGAGAGTGGGCGGTGGTCGAGGGGGAGGAAGCGGTGGCCGAGGGGGAGGGGGTGGTGTGGTCCGACGCGTGGACGGTGGCGGGGTGGGCGGGGGAGGTCAGGTGGATCAGGAGGGCGGTGACGAGCAGTACGTGGTTGGCGAGGACTCTGCGCACCGCTCACCCCCAGGTCGAGACCGGGGTCGTCTCCCGCACGGCCACGTCGTGTAGTCAAACCCGGGGGTGGGGCGTTCGGTTACGGGCGGTGCGCCGCACGGGCGGTCGGATATGGGACGAACGGGTACGGCCCCGGGGCATGCCCCGGGGCCGTCCGTGAACTGTGTGGGTCAGAGGGTGGGCGCGACGTAGAGCAGGAGGTTCGGGGAACCGGTGCCCGGGTTGCTGATGGTGCCGGGGGTGGCGGTGCTGACCAGGTACGAGTGGACCTGGGCCGGGGTCCAGGTCGGGTTCACCTGGAGGACCCGGGCGGCGGCACCGGCCACGTGCGGGGACGCCATCGACGTGCCGCTGATGCTGTTGGTGGCGGTGTTGCTGGTGTACCAGGCCGACAGGACGGCCGACCCGGGGGCGAAGATGTCGACGCAGGTCCCGATGTTCGAGTACGACGCCCGGGCGCCGTTGCTCTGGGTGGCCCCGACGGTGATCGCGGTGCCGACGGCGGCCGGCGAGGAGTTGCAGGCGTTGGTGTTGCTGTTGCCCGCGGCCACCGCGTAGCTGACGCCGTCGAGGATCGAGTTGGCGACAGCGGTGTTCAGCGACGGGTTGGTACCGCCACCGAGGCTCATGTTCGCCACCGCGGCCCGGCCGGGCTGGTGGTGGGTGGTGACCCAGTTGACGCCGCCGACGACACCGGCGATCGTGCCGCTGCCGGCGCAGTTGAGGACCCGGACGCCGATGAGGCGGACGCCCTTGGCGACGCCGTACGTGTTGCCGCCGACGGTGCCCGCGACGTGGGTGCCGTGGCCGTTGCAGTCGGCGGCCGGCAGAGCCCCGTCGACCGCGTCGTAGCCGTCGATCGCCCGGCCGCCGAAGTCGTTGTGGGTGATCCGGATCCCGGTGTCGATGACGTACGCGTCGACCCCGGCGCCCGTGCTGTTGTACGTGTAGGAGTTGCTCAGCGGCAGGGCGGTCTGGTCGATGCGGTCCAGGCCCCACGGCGGGTTGGTCTGGGTGGCCTGGATGCTGACAGTGTGGTTCTGCTCGACCCAGTCCACCGCCGGGTCGGCGGCGAGCCGCTTCGCGGCCTTCTCGGTCAGGCGCACCTCGAACCCGTTGAGGGCGCTGCCGTACACCTGGGCGACGGAGCCGCCGTACTTCTTGGCGAGGCTGCTGGAGGAGGTGGTGACAGCGGCCTGCCGGGTGCCGGCGCGGCCGCCGACGGCGCTGTCCTTGAGGACGACGATGTAGCTGTCCGTCACGGCGGTGGCGCCACCTGCCAACCGGACCTCGCCGGTTGCGGGGGCGGCGGACACCGGGGTCCCGATCATCGTGGTCGCCATGGCTGACACGGTCAGTACGCCGAGTGCGGCCAGTCTGCGGGGGAGCGGCATATCTTCTCCTCTGTCCACCGGGCCGGGCCAGGGCGGTGGCCCTGGGGCGTCAGCCCGCGATCCTGGGGAGGAGCCTATCGAAACATTTAAACCTGGGAATATATAAGATTAGGGTCATAGTGTGGGGTCGCCCAACTCGGCCAGGATCCGGCGTTGGAAGGCGCGGGCGGTGGCCCCGCCCGGCGGCGGTCCGCCCCGACGCGCCGCCACACACTGTTCGAGCAGCCCGGCCGGGTAGCCCTCGCGGATCAGCCGCCGACCGGCGTCGACCTTCGACAGCCAGGTGCCGTGGCGTACGCGGACCAGCGCCCGCGCCGCCCCCAACACCGCGTCCTCGGCCCCCGGCGCCGGTGCGTCGTCGGGCGGCCCCGGACGGGCGAGCCACCAGGTGAGCGCGTCGACGAGCAGCCGGTGCAGGTCGGCGGGGGAGACGTCGGCGAAGACCGTCGCGGCCGGCGGCCCGAGGACCGCGTACCCGTGCTGGTGCAGGATGCTGCGGTCCAGGGCGTACCAGAACAGGCCGTCGGCGGCCGGACGGTCGGCCGGGGCGAGGGTGACCCGCGACGGCATGTCCCGCCCGGTGTTCACCTCGAACTCGAACCCGGGCTCGGGGGTGCCGGAGCGGACCACCTCCCGGCGGTAGCAGACCAGCTCCAGCCCCCGGGCCGGACAGGGCAGGGCCTCGTGCCGCAGCGCGGCCACCAGGGCGGACCGGGCCGTGGTGTCCAGTGCGTCGGCGCTGACCAGCGCCACGTCGACGTCACTGCGTCCCGGCTGGTACGCCCCGAGCCCCACCGAACCGGCCGCCCACACCCCGACCAGTTCGTCGCCGAGCAGGTCACCGGCGGTGCCGGCCAGCCTCGTCAGGTAGTCGCCGACCTCCGGGTGCATGTCACTGCTGGGTCAGCAGCGCGGCCAGCCGCTCGGCCACCGGCGGAGCGTGCAGGTGCAGCCGGGCCACGTTGATCGCGTCCTGGCCGACAACGGCCAGCAGCGCCTGGGCGCTCACCGCGTACACGCTGAAGTAGCCTGCCTGGTTGCGGACGGTGGACTGGCTGAACACGCCCTGCCCCAGTCGCAGGCTGACCTGGCGGCCCAGGCCGTAGGTGGTAGCCGCCATCGCGGCCAGGTCGTCGGGGTCGAGGCCGGGCGGTACGTCATGGGTGATGAGCAGCCCGTCCACCCCGCCGAGGACACTCCCCTGGACCCCGGGGATCTGCAGGCGCAGCTCGGCCAACTCCCGACCGATCGCCGGGTACGGCAACGACATGTTGCCGGCCAGCGAGGGAGGGAGTCGGGGCGGTGGTGGTGCGTCCAGTCGCTGCGCGGTGCGACGGGGCAGGAAGGTGTCGCCGTTGTTCACAGTTCCAGTTGCTCCTCGATGCTGCGCAGCTGATGCCGAGCGAGCGCCAGGTTGGACCGGGTCTTGCTGAGCATCAGGTACAGGAACAGACCCATGCCGGTACGGCTGTGCAGAGGCCGGATGATGTGGTACTGGTTGCCCAGCGTGATCAGCATGTCCTCGATGTCGTCGTTCAGCTTGAGCATCTCGATGGTACGCAGCTTCGCGCGCACCACGTCGGTGTTGCCGGCCGCCGCGATGGTGAGGTCGATCTCCGGTGTCCCACCGGCCACGCCGAGGGTCATTCCACTGTTGTAGTCGACCAGGGCGACGCCGATGGCGCCGTCGATGGTCATGGCGTCCTTGAGAGCGGTGTCGAGGTTGGCCACGTTGCCTCCAGAAGTCGGCTGACGAGTGTGCTTGGGCAGCGTAGAGCGGGTCCGTCGGGTTTCTCCGACGCCCCCGGCGCTGAGGCACAGCGAGAGTTGCACACCACCTGCCGGATCCGCACCTCGTGAGCCCCGAACGGACTGAGCGGATCACGGTGGACGACCGGCGGACGGGTGGGTCCGCCGCTGCGGTGGATGGCCTCCGGCCTGCTGCTTCTGCTAGTGATCTCCTCCGGCCTGCTGTCTGGGCTGTCGGATCCGGCCCGGCTGTCCCGGCTAGCGGATCCGGGCGGCGAACCCGGAGCCGGTGCGACGCGTGTCGGCGCCGTCCGACCCGCCGTCCGACCCGCCGTTCGACCCGCCGTCCGACCCGCCGTCCGACCCGCCGTTCGACCCGCCGTTCGACCCGCCGTTCGACCTGGCGTCCGACCCGCCGTTCGACCTGGCCTCCGCCGGGACGAACCAGGTCGGTCCCTCCTCGGGCAGGGCGTGCTCGATGATGAGCCGGTCGAGAGTGTCCAGGGCGGGGAGGCGCTCCAACGGGAACCACTCGACGGCCTCGGACTCGTCGTCGTTGACCCGGGCGACGCCCTCCAACAGTCGGCACCGCCAGGCCAGGTTGAGGATCTCGCACAGGTCCCCGTTGGGGTAGCGGTGGGTGTGCGACACGACGCTGGTGAGCCGCTGAGGGGCGACGGTGACCCCGGTCTCCTCCGCGACCTCGCGCACCACTGCGGTCGCCGGTTGCTCACCGGGGTCGACGAAGCCGCTGATCAGCGACCACCGGCCGTCGTCGGAGCGCTTGCCGAGCAGGATCCTGCCCTCGTCGACGATCACCGCACTGACGCTGGGAACGTAGACGAGGTCGTGGCCGACATGCTTGCGCAGCCCCGCGATGTAGTCCGGTACACCCATCCGTCGACCCTACTTCTGATGATCGTTTCTCCGCTGCCCGTCGTTTCGCCGATCCGTCCCGGGACGCCCCGGACCAGGTCTATTGTGGAAGACATCCACGACTTTTCCCGGAACCGGTGGCGGCCGGGCGTCGTGCGGTGCACAGTGATCCCATGAGCGACAGCGGACGTGACGGGAGCTACTTCTGGTGCACCCGACACCACCGGGTCGAGACCGGCGAGGACACCTGTCCCGCGCGACACGTTCTCGGCCCGTACTCCTCTGCCGCCGACGCCGAGAACGCCCTGCAGAACGTGCAGGACCGTAACGAGGCGTGGGAGGCCGAGGACGCCCGTTGGGCCGGGGAGGACGAATAGACGGCGCGGGACGGCCCGCGTCGAGGAACTCCGTGCTCCGTGCGGAGCCACGCGAGAGCATGTCCCCAAGGAGGGAACCCAGATGGCCGAAGCACAGAAGGCCACCACCCGCCCGGCCGCCGAACGTACGACCCCGACGAAGACCACCACGGCGAAGCGGTCCCCGGGCGGGGCGACCGGCGCGGCCCGGTCCACAGCGACGCGTCGGTCCACCACGACGACCACGGCGAAGGCCCCGGCCCGTGCCAGTGCCACCGGCCGGACCCCGGTGAAGAAGACCACCGCCGCGACCGCCCCGGCCAGGAAGACCACCGCCAAGCGGGCCCCGGCGACGAAGACCACCACCGCGAAGGCCTCCACCCGCAAGGCCACGACGGCGGCGACGGCCTCCACCCGCAAGGCCACCACCGGTTCGGCCCGCAAGGCCACCACGGGCTCGGCCCGCAAGGCCACCACCGGTTCGGCCCGTAAGGCGACGACCGGCTCAGCTCGCAGTGCGACGACCGGCCCGGCTCGCAAGGCCGCGACCGCGACTGCGACGAAGTCCACCGCCCGTACGGCGACGACGGGGCCGGCCCGCAAGACGGCGACCGCCACCACGGGTTCGGCCCGTAAGGCGACGACGGCCACGAAGAAGGCGACGGCAGGTTCAGCCCGCAAGTCGACGACGGCCACCACGGGTTCGGGCCGCAAGTCGACGACGGCCACCACGGGTTCGGGCCGTAAGGCGACGACGGCGACGAAGAAGGCCACCTCGACGGCGGCCCGCAAGACCACCTCGGCGGCGAAGAAGGCCTCGACCGCCGCCCGCAAGGTCACCTCTGCGGCGCGGAAGTCCACCACCGCAGGTCGGACCGGCTCGGCGGTGAAGAAGGTCGCCACCACGGCACCGGCGCGCAAGACCACAGCCAAGAGGGCCCCCGCGAAAAAGGCTCCCACGAAGAAGGCCCCTGCGCGGAAGGCCACCGGCAGCTCGACCACCGGTCGGGCTGCGGCGGCGAAGGCGGCGACCCCGACCCGG
>NZ_JBEPEQ010000164.1:0-9124 GCF_040300925.1 Micromonospora sp. NPDC000207 | reverse complement strand
TAAACACACCCCTGTTCAAACCCTCTCCCCCCCCCCCCCCCTCTCCCTACCGCCGTATCCCCCCCGGGGGGGGGGGGGGCCCGGCCGGGGCCGGGCCCCCGCGCCGCCGGGGGCCTCCCGACGGCGCGGGTTCCGTGGGCGGTTGGCCGCGCCGCGGGCCCGACAGGGTCGACAGCCTGGTCATGCCTGCTCCATTCGGGTCTCGCGGCGGGCTCGGGGGTGAACTGCGGTGGCCATCTGGCTACTGGCTCTTCGCCACCGAGGTGATGTCCTTGACGATCTGTGCGGCCGTCTTGGTGCCGGCGATCAGCTCGGCCACACTGTCGTTGACCTGCTGGCCGACCGCCGGTGGGTACGCCTGGTCGAGGTAGAGCTGGAATCCGGTGGCACCGGCCAGGTTCTCCGCGACGGTCTTGTTGTTCGGGTCGGTGATCGCCGAGGCGGCCTCGGTCACCGTGGGCAGGACCGCCCCGGTCTGCGCGGCCGTCCGCTGGTTGTCGGCGCTGAGCAGGAACTTCAGGAAGTCGACGGTGGCGGCGGGGGCGTCCTTGCCGACGGCGAAACCGTTGCCGCCGCCGAACGCCTCGGTCGCCGAGCCCTTGCCGCCGTCCACCGTCGGGAACGGGAAGAAGCCGAGCTTGTCGCCGAGGCCCTCCTTGCTGGTGGAGCTGGAGGCCTGCACCGACGGGGCCCACTGACCCATCAGCTCCATTGCCGCCTGTCCGTTGCCCACGGTGGCGGCCTGCCCGTCCGGGGAGCTGTACTCGGCACCGAGGAAGCCCCGCTGGAACGGCTGGAGGTCGACGAGTTCCTTGAGTCGTTCCCCGGCGGCGACGAAGTCCGGGGTGTCGAAGTTCTTGTCGTCGGCGGCCTGCTGGAGGGCACCGAGCCCGCCGATCCGCATCGCCAGGTAGGCCCAGTAGTAGTGGGCCGGCCACTTGTCCTTGCCCGCCAGGGCGATCGGCACGGTGCCGGCGGCCTTGAGCTTGCCGACTGCCTCGACGAGACCGGCCCAGCTGGTCGGGGGCGCTGCGACACCGGCGGCGGCGAAGAGGTCCTTGTTGTACCAGAATCCGACCATGCCCAGGTCGAACGGGACGCCGTAGATCCGGTCGTCGATCGTGTACGGCAGCAGGGACGCCGGCACCAGGCCACCGACCAGGGACGCGACGTCGTCGGTGAGGTCCTTGACCAGGCCCGCCTCGACCTGCTGCCGGAGCACCCCGCCGCCCCAGGACTGGAACAGGTCCGGTGGCGAACCGGCCTGGGTGGCGGTGGTGAGCCGGGCCTTGAAGGCCTCGTTCTCCAGCGGCTGGACCTCGACTGTGACGTTCGGGTGGGTGTCGCGGTACGTCTGGGCCATCGCCGCCCAGACCGGCAGCATCGGCTCGGTGTTCTGGATGTGCCACCAGTTGATCGACTGGGGGCCGTCGGGGTCGCTGGGCCCGTCGTCGCTGCAGCCGCTGAGCAGGTAGGCGCCGGTACCGGCGCCGACGAGGCCGAGCAGCGTTCTGCGGGTGAGGTGCGCTGTCATGATCCATCCCTTCGGGGACACACGAGGTGCTCGGTTGCCGGTCTGGCCGGCAGGAGTGGTCACACGTGGAACAGCGAAACTTTCGGTGCTTCTTCGGTATTACCGATTGATGGCCGGCACGCTACGAGAAAGAATATGCACGGGTCAAGAGTCTGTCCTATCGCGACGTGAACGGCTAGCGTGTTCGTGGGTCGCGCTTTTCGCGGTCGAGTGATCCGAAAGTTTGCCGAAAGACCGCAGCAGAGGAGCCGACGTGTCGACAGAGACCACCGACGTGGCGACCGCTGCCCGGGTCATCCACAACCCCGTCCTCACCGGATTCCACCCGGACCCGTCGATCCTGCGGGTCGGCACCGACTACTACCTGGCCACCTCCACCTTCGAGTGGTATCCGGGGGTCCGCCTGCACCACTCCCGGGACCTCGTGCACTGGCGGGCACTGGGCGGGATCGTCACCGAACGCCGCCTGCTCGACCTGCGCGGCTGCGGTGACTCCAACGGAGTGTGGGCACCCGACCTGACCTGGCACGACGGAGAGTTCCACCTGGTCTACAGCGACGTGGCCAGCTTCACCGGCGGCTACTGGGATCCGCAGAACTTCCTGGTCACCGCCACCGACGTCGCCGGCCCCTGGTCCGACCCGGTGAAGCTGCACGGGCACGGCTTCGACGCCTCGCTCTTCCACGACGACGACGGGTCCACCTGGCTGTTGAGCCTCAGCGCCGACTGGCGGCCCGGCCGGGACCGGTTCGGCGGCATCGAGATCCAGCAGTACGACCGGGCCACGAAGTCCCTGGTCGGCCGTGCCCGGCCGCTGTTCACCGGCACACCGGTCGGGCTCACCGAGGGCCCCCACCTCTACCGTCACGACGGGTGGTACTGGCTGGTCACCGCCGAAGGGGGGACCAGCTGGGAGCACCAGGTGACAGTGGCCCGCTCCCGCGAGCTGTTCGGGCCGTACGAGGTGGACCCGGCCGGACCGCTGCTCACCTCGGTCGGCCGACCGGAGCTGCGGTTGCAGAAGGCGGGACACGGCAGCCTGGTCCAGACCCCGGACGGGGACTGGTTCCTCGCCCACCTGGCCGCCCGCCCCTACACCCCGCTGGGCAACTGCGTCCTCGGGCGGGAGACGGCGATCCAACGCGTCCAGTGGCCCACCGGGGGATGGCCCCGCATCTGCGACGGGGTGCCTGCGGACGAGGTCGACGCCCCCGACCTGCCCGACCATCCGTGGCCGGCAGAGCCCGACGTCGACCACTTCGACACCGGGCAACTCTCCTCGGCCTGGTCCACGCTGCGCCGACCGGCCGCCCCGGACTGGCTGGACCTGCGCTCCCGCCCCTCGCACCTGCGGATCCACGGTGGCCAGTCACCGGTCGGGCGGCAGACCCCCAGCCTGGTCGCCCGTCGGGTCGGGGCGACGCACTGTTCGCTGGAGACGGTCGTCGACTTCGACCCGCTCGACTACCGACAGTTGGCCGGGATCACCGCCTACTACAACACCCAGAACTGGCATCACCTCTACCTGACCCGGGCCGACGACGGACGTCGGATCCTGGAGCTGCTCAGCTGCGACAGCGGGCGGCGCACCGCCCACCCCGAGCTGACAGTCGACGTCGACGGCGGTGGGCCGGTCGGGCTGCGGGCGACCTTCGACGGTCCGGTGGTCCGCTTCGGCTACCGCCTCGCCGACGGTTGGCAGGAGCTACCTGTGGCGGCGGACGCCACCATCCTCTCCGACGAACACGCCGCACAGATCATCGACGGGGAGCCGGCGGCGTGGGGGTTCACCGGGGCGTTCCTCGGGCTCTGGGTGCAGGACCTCGGTGGCGACGGCGGCCACGCCGACTTCGACCTGGCCGCCTACCGGGAACACTGACCGGTTCGTCCGGCCGTCACCCGCCCAGCGCGATGTCCCGGACCGTCCGGTCGTAGTGCCGCCTCAGCTCGCCGTCGATCAGTTCCACCCTCGCCTCGGTGACGACCACCCGGGGAGCCTGCCGGGTCCGGGCGGTCAACATCCGGTGCCGCAGGCCCGCCGGGGGGTGCGAGGCGAACAGGGAGGTCTCCTCGCGCAGGGAGAGCTGACGCAGCAGCGTCAACCGGTCGGCGGCCGAGGCGAGCGACAGGTCCACCTCCGCCCGCCACCGTGCCGGGCCGCCCCCGTCGCGCGCCACCCGGCGGACCGTCCGCAGGACGGACTCCCCGTGCAGTGTCACGTCAAGCACCCGGGTGGCGGCGTCGGTGCCCCCGCTGCGGGCCGCCATCTCGTCGGCCAGGTACTCGGCCCGCTGGCTGTCCCGCAGTGCTGTCGCGACCAACACAAGGTGCGCGCCGAACAGCACCCGGGACACCGTCCAGGACACCGACCGGCCCACCGCCTCACCGATCATCTCCACCAGGCCGCCGCCGGAGGTCCCGGCGGAGGGGCGCATCAGGTCGGCGGCGTTGCCCAGCATCGTCAGCGCCGGCTGGACGACCAGGATCCGACGGACGTCACCGTTGACGAAGTGCCCCAACTCGTGGCCGAGCAGGGCCACCCGGGACGGCCCGTCCAGGCTGCCCCACAACGGCAACCCCAGCGCCAGCACCCGACGGCGACGCAGGCCGACCGAGGTCGCGTACGCGTTGAAGGTGTCGTCGACCCCGATGACGTGCGGAACCGGTGCGCCGATCGCCTCCGCCACCTCCGCCACCAGGGCGTGCAGCTCCGGAGCCCGGTCCCGGTCGAGGACCTCCAGGTCGGGGTCGACCCGACCGAACCGGGGCCGCAACGCCACCGCCAGGCCGATCATGATCACGCCGAGGAGGATCGCCAGGTTCGGGAACGGGTACGCGAACAGCAGCCACACCCCCGTCCCGCCCAACGCCAACACGCCGACGGTGAGCAGCAGCGACGCCACGGCGGTGACCCAACCGGCCGGGCCGAACCCGGCAGCGTCGAGTTCCCGGTCGACGAGGGTCGCGTACTGCCTGCCGGTGAGTCCCCGGGCCAGCCGGTAGGTGCGCCGGTCGACCCAGGACCACCCGAACTCCGGCCGCCGGACTGCCGGGTCGAAGGCGTCAAGGTTCCACTCGCAGGCCGCGCACCAGGGCAGGGCGTCGCGCAGGGACACTGTGGGCCTGTCGCACCGGGGGCAGCGGTCCTCGTCACTACGGGAGACGTTCACGGACGCTGATCTTGCATCGTCCCGGCCCGGTTCGACATGGGCCGATCGGTCACCTCCGCCCGACGGCGTCCTCCCCCGCCGGGAGGACTGTGAACGTGGCCCGCAACAGCACCTCGTCGCGCGAGGACGGGCCGACCAGGAGGTCGAAGGCCCCCGGCTCCACCACCCGCTCACCCCGGGCGTCCACTATGGTGCAATCGGCGACCGCGACCTCGATGCGGACCGTGGCGGTCTCCCCCGCTGCCAGCTCCACCTGACGGAACGCCTTCAGCTCCTTCTCCGCCCAGCTGACCGAGGTCACAGTGTCGCTGACGTAGACCTGGACGGTCTCCCGCGTCGGCCGACCACCGGTGTTGTGGACCGTCACCTCGGCCCGGACGGTGTCGGCCGGCCCCAGGTCGGAGGAGACGATCCGCAGGTCGGAGTAGTCGACGGTGGTGTACGACAGCCCCTCACCGAAGACGAAGGCCGGACGCTGGGTCAGGTCGGCGTACCGGGTGCCGTGCTGGCCCCGGATCTGGTTGTAGTACGTGGGCTGCTGGCCGACGTGGCGGGCGAACGAGACGGGCAGCCGACCTGTCGGCTCGACGAGGCCGAGGATCACCTCGGCGATCGCCCGCCCGCCCTGCATCCCCGGATTCGCCACCCAGAGCAGGGCGGCGGCGTCCGACGCCGACGCCGGCAGCACCAACGGCTTGGAGGCCAGCAGGACCACGATCGTCGGGGTGCCGGTCGCCGCGAGGGCGTCCAGCAGGGCGATCTGCCCGCCGACGAGTTCCAGGGTGGCCGTGGACCGCCCCTCACCGACCAGTTCGATCCGGTCACCGACGACAGCCACCACGTAGTCGGCAGCCTCGGCGGCGGCCACCGCGTCGGCGATCATCGCCGGGTCCGGCGCGCACGGCACCACCACCTGCGGCCGGGGTTGGCCGTCGGGGAAGAACTCCCCCTCCGGGTCCGGGGCCAGGGTGAGGATGTCGGCGCCGGGCGCGTGGGTCACCGACCACTGCGGCGGGGCGTACGCCCGCACCCCGTCGAGGACCGTGACGATCAGCTCCCGGGGCTGGCCGTCGGGCAGCCAACCCGCCTGGCCGGAGGAGCCCGCCCAGTCGCCGAGCTGGGTCTGGGCGTCGTCGGCGAGGGGGCCGACGACAGCGATCCGCCGCGCCGGCCGGTCCTCGGCCCGTCCCCGACCGGAGTCGTCGGCGACGCACCCGCCGGCGAGGGGCAGGATCCCGTCGTTGCGGAGCAGGACCAGTGACCGGCGGGCCACGTCGAGGTTGAGGGCGGTGTGGTCGGGGTGCCCGATCACGATCCGCTGACGCTCCGGGTCCGGGCGGCGGGGATCCTCGAACAGACCCAGTTCGACCTTGAGGGTGAGGATGTTGGTGACGGCGGCGTCGAGGTCGGACTCGGCGAGCAGACCCCTGTCGATCGCGTCCAGGGCACCCGCGAAGAACTCGGGGGTGGTCATGATCATGTCGTTTCCGGCATGGACCGCAGCGGCGGCGGCATGGGCGTGGTCGGGTTGGACCCGCTGCTCCCAGACCATCCGACCGACGTTGTCCCAGTCGGTGACGAGCATCCCGGTGTAGCCCCACTCGCCCCGCAGGACGTCGTTGAGCAGCCAGTCGTTGACGGTGATCGGCACCCCGTCGGTGGTCTGGTACCCGAGCATGAAGGTCCGGCACCCCTGTCGGGCCACCCGCTCGAACGGCGGGAGGAACCAGGAGCGCAGCTTGCGCCGGGAGATGTCGGCCTCGCTGGCGTCCCGCCCGCCCTGGGTCTCCGAGTACCCGGCGAAGTGCTTGGCGGTGGCCAGGATCGCCGTCGGGTCGCCGAGCCCGTCGCTCTGGTAGCCCCGCACCATCGCCGAGGCCAGCTCACCGATCAGGAAGGGGTCCTCGCCGAAGGTCTCGTCGACCCGACCCCAGCGCAGGTCCCGGGCGATGCACAACACCGGCGAGAAGGTCCAGTGCACGCCGGTCGGCGCGACCTCCACCGCCGTCGTACGGGCCACCCGCTCGACGAGCTCCGGCTGCCAGGTGGCGGCCATCCCGAGTTGGGTGGGGAAGATCGTCGCACCGGGGAAGAACGAGTGCCCGTGGATGCAGTCCTCCCCCACCAGCAGCGGAATCCGCAGCCGGGTCCGGGCGGTCAGGTCGTGCGCCTCGACCAGCCGCTGCGGTGAGGTGTGCAGAATGGAGCCGACGTGCCGGTTCAGGACATGGTCAGCCAGGTCCCCGTGCGCGTCGAGCTGCATCATCTGCCCGACCTTCTCCGGCCGGGTCATCCGCCCCAGCAGGTCGGCCACTCGCTCGGCGACGGGGCGGCCGGGATCGAGATAGGACGGGTCGGGGCTCATGGCCCTCGATCCTAGCCACCTCACCGCCCGGATGCCGACGGGCCGCGAAGAACAGGGCCGCCGCCCGACGGACCGCCGTCGGGCGGGCCGGATCCACGGCGATCGCGCGGAGCAGGTCCCGGTCGGCCCGGACCGCGGCCAGTGTGACGAGCAGGGCGTGACACTCCCCCGCCACGTCGCGGACCTCCGACGACGCCCCCGCACCGACCCCGGTCCGCCCGGGTTCCCGCCCACCGGCAGCGGGCCGGGACCGGTCGACCGTGCCGTGGACGAGCAGCGCCGCCAACACGTCCGCCCGGACGACCTGGTCCACGACACCCCCCGCCACGAGGTAGTGCCCGGCCGCTATCGCCCCGGCCGGATCCTGCCCGAGCCCCCGGAGCAACTCCGGCGACAGGTCGCCCCGGGACCACGCGTGCAACCCGAGTCCCCGCCCGGAGGTACTCGTCATCGCGGCGATCCACAGGTCCTGACGCCAGTCGCGGGCCAGCGGCCCCGCCGCCAGGTACTCCACCGGACCGGGCCAGGTCGGGGCGAGCCGGCCACCGACGTCGGCGGGTCCCGGTTCCACCGGGGAGAACAGGCCCGTGGCGAGCAGGATCAACCGGACGTGCCGGGGCCAGTCCGGCAACACCCGTTGGGGGGCGAGGGGGGCACGCTCGGTCGCCCAGGCGACCACCGCCGCCACCGGATCGCCCCCGGTCGAGGCCGCCGTCGCCGCCACCTCGACGAGATCGGTGTGCCGCCCCGAGAGCCAGTCGGCCACCGGCCCGCCCCGGGGTGCGCGGCGCAGCGCGTCGACCGCCGTGTCCGCGCTGGTTCTGCCCGCGTTCAGCAGCGCCCCCACGAAACGGTCCAGCAACCCCGACGGGTCGCCCGGCGGGGCGTCCCCCGGCGGGCCGGTCTCCCAGACGACCGCCGCGACGGTGGCGGTGAGCGGATTACGCAGGGCGACTGTGGCCCGCTCGGCTTCGGCCCAGGTCAGGAACTGCTCGGCGGCGGTGGCCGTGAACCACAGGTGGGCGAAGCGGCGCACGTCGGCCGCCTCGAACGGCACCAGGTGGTACGCCTCGAACCCCCGACCCAGGACCGTCAACTCCGCCTCGGGGAGCTGCCGGGTCGTCACCAGCAGCCGCCACGGGACGTCCCCCGCGTCCGGGGTGGCCAGCGCGGCGAGCCGGTTGAGCACCTGGGCACGTTCGTCCGGGTCGGCGACCGCGTCGACGCCGTCCACGCCGACCAGCCACCGCCGCCCGGACACCGGTGCACGGGTGAAGTCCACCCCCGACAACGGGTACGTCTCGGCGAGCGCCGCCGCCAGCGACCGCCCCACCAACGCGTACGCCGGGACCGTCACCACCACCGGTGCCCCGCCGGGCGTACGGTGCAGCCGGCCCCGGGCCGCGAGCCACCCGCCCGCCGATGTGGCGCACGCCTGCCGCAGCAGCGCCGACTTCCCGCTACCGGGTTCCCCGATGACCAGCACGTGTCCCGTCGTCGGGTCGGTGACCAGGGAGTCGGTGTCGACTGCGGACGCCGCCGGGGCGGATCGGCGTACCACCCGGCGGTCGACGTACACCTCGGACAGGGGACGGAGGTAACCGCCCGCGAACCGGTACGGGTGTCCGAGGGCGTCGTCCTGCTGGGCCCGCCACACCGGTGCCATCCCGGCCCACCAGCCGCGCTCGGTCCGGTGCCGCAGGTGCCGAGCCACCCCCAGGCCGGCGGTGGTCAACGCCAGCACGCCGGTGACCACACTGGCCACCGGGTCGAGCACGTCCCAGATCACGCGCTCACCCGGACCTCTCGACAGTTGACGTGTGGTGTCGTCCGCACCCCTCGCAGTACGGATGGGTCCGCAGCTCCCCGCAGTGCTCCCACGGCTCCACCCGGGGCTCGGGCGCCGGCGACGGCTGCTCGGCTGCGGCTCCCGCCCCACCCCCCGACACCCAGGACGACGTCTGCGGCGCGTACGCCATCGAGTACTGCCACCGGCGCAGGTCGGCGTCGGCGCGCAGCCGGACCCGGCCGGACTCCGGGTCGAGCACCTCGGCG
>NZ_JBEPEQ010000163.1:0-9618 GCF_040300925.1 Micromonospora sp. NPDC000207 | reverse complement strand
CGGCGCGCTCGGCGGCGATCTCGGCACGTTCGGCCTCGGCGGCGGCCCGGCTGCCGAAGGCGAGGACGGCGCAGACCGCGATCACCACCATCGTCACCCCGACCACGGTCAGGGCGGTACGCATGCTCACCGCGTCGAGGAGGAACCCGGCGAGCAGGGCACCTGCGGAGTTGGCCCCGGAGGCGAGCAGGGTGGCTATCGAACCGGCCCGGCCCCGCAGCTCGTCCGGGGCCGCCTTGAACAGGTAGAGCATCCCGGCCACGTTGCCGATCCCGGCCCCGTAGTTGACCAGGGCGAGGATCACGCTCACCGCCACCAGCCCGGGGGCGACCGCCAGCAGCGGCATCAGCACCGCCCACGACACGTTGATGCCGATCATCATGCGTCGGATGCCCCACCGTCGCAGGTAGAGGTTGCTGGTCATCGCCCCGGCCATCCCGAGGACGCTGTTCACCACCAGCAGCAGCCCGACCGTCGCGGGTGAGCCGCCCCGTTCGGCGACCAGGACCACCAGGCCGAGCCCGAGGATCTGGAACAGGAGGTTGCTGGCGGCGAAGAGAGTCAGCGCCCGGCGCAGGTAGACCCGCCCCCAGACGAAGTCGAAACCCTCCCGGATCTGGGCGACCAGGCTGGTGGTCCGCCCCGGGTCGACCCGGGGCGCCCGCAGGTCCCGGCGGACGAACAGCAGGGTGACCAGACAGACCAGGTGCGCCACGGCGGCGACGACGAACGGCGCGAACCGGGCCACGCCGTAGAGGACGGTGCCGGTGGGCTGGCCGAGGATGCTCGCCGCGTTGGCCCGCGACTCGTTGGCAGCCATCGCCGCGCCGAGCTGCCCGGCGGGCACCACCTGGCAGACCGCCGCCCGCTCGGAGAGGGCGTAGCAGATGCCGAGGGTGGCCTCGACGAACGCCACTGTCATCAGGTGCGGCAGCCACACCCGGTCGAGCAGGACCGCCACCGCCACGCTGCCCACCCCGACCACCCGCCCGGCGGCGCAGACCAGCATCGTCGTACGCCGGTTCCACCTGTCGACGAACGCGCCCGCCGGGAGTTGGACGACCAGGCTGGGCAGGAGGGCGGCGAAGGTGACCAGGCTGGCGGCGGTGGCCGAGCCGGTGGACCAGTAGACGAGCAGGGTGTAGCCGATCGAGGTGGCCCGGGAGCCGAGCGCGGCGACCCCCGACCCGACCCAGAGCAGCAGGAAGTTCCGGTTGCCCCGCAGCGTCGGTACGGCCGCCGTACCCACGGGTTGTTCCAGTGGTCTCACGACAGGACCCCGTCCTGCGCCGAACGGCACCAGTCGAGCACCGCCATGGCGCTGTAGAGCTTGTTCTCCGCCTGCTGGAAGGCGATGCTGGCGGGCCCGTCGAGTACCTCGGCGGTCACCTCCTCGCCCCGGCGGGCGGGCAGGTCGTGCAGGAAGACCGCGTGCGGGCTGGCCCGCCACAGCTCCTGACCGACCCGGAACGGGGCGAAGACGCGCCGCCGGTGCGGGTCCCGTCCGCCGGTGCCGGTGGTCCGCCACCGGGTGGTGTAGATGGCGTCGAAGTTCCCCGGCAGCCGGTCCATGTGGTGCCGTTCGACGATCGTCGCCCCGTACACCTGCGCCTGCCGGACGGCGGTGGCGAGCACCCCGGCGGGCAGTCCGTACCCGGGTGGGGTGCGCAGTTCCAGCTCCACCCCCGCGAACCTGGTGACGGCCAGGACCAGGGCGGTGGCGGTGTTGTTGCCCTCCCCGACGTAGAGCAGCCGGAGCCGTTCGATCCGACCGAACTGCCGCAGCAGCGTGGTCAGGTCGGTCAACGCCTGGGTGGGATGTTCCTCGGCGCTCATCGCGTTGACCACCGACATCCGGCCACCGCCGGTCCAGGCCCGCAGCTCGGCCTGGTCACCGGCGGTCCGGGCCACCAGGACGTCGAGCATGCCCGCCAGCACCCGACCGGTGTCGGCGCTGCTCTCCCCGGTGTCGGAACCCAGGTCACCGGGGCCGTACTGGACGACCCCCGCGCCGAGGCGCAGCGCCGCCGTGGTGAAGGCCGTCCGGGTCCGGGTGGAGGTGGTACGGAAGTACGCTCCGACGGTCCGACCGGCCAGCGGGGTGCCGTGTTCCCCGGCGGCGAAGGTCGCCCCCCGGGCCACTATGGAGTACAGGTCCCCGTCGGTCAGGTCACTTATCGACACCAGGTGCCGACACCGGCGACCGGCGGCCGGAACGACCCGGTCGACGTCGATCGGTACGGTCAACGCACCCACACCGTCACCTCGCTGCGCTTGGCGTCGGCGCGGGGACCGACGACGGCTCGCTCGCCCCGCTCGCTCATGCCGCCCCCTCGCTCCGCTCGGCGTCGGCGAGTCGGGCGATCACCTCGTCACCGGCGTCGCCGTTGGTCAGCAGCACCACGCCGGTCCCGGCGACGACCCGGCCGACGGTGACCGCCCGGTACCCGGCGGTGGTGCCCCGGTGGGTGTACTCGGTCTCGTCGGCGTCGACCCGGTCGACGGCGCAGCCCAGCCCCCACACGCCACCCCCGCCCGGGGTGAGCATCTCGCCGACCAGGTCCCTGCCGAGCAGGTCGGACTCCCCCCGGTGGGCGCGGTGCAGTTCCCCGTGCAGACGGGCCAGGTCGGCAGCGGTGGACCAGAGTCCCGCCGCCGCCGGGTCGGCCCGGACCTGCCAGCCGCCGTCGAGGGGTCGGCCGTCGCGGTCGTGGCCGAGGGCCACCGCCCGACCGACCGCCAGGGGGTGGTCCTGGTCGAAGCCGCTGTCGTCCATCCCCACCGGACCGAGGACCAGCTCGGCCATCAGGTCCGCGAAGGGGGTGCCGGTGACGTCGGTGAGCAGCTGCTGCACCACCACGTAGTGGCTGTTGCGCTCCTCGGCGACCCCGCCCGGTTCCCGGATCGGCCGGACCGCCGGGTAGGTCGCCCCGGTCCCGCCGGTGAGCAGGTCCAGGACGGTGGGCAGCGGCCCGCCGCGCGGGTGACCGCTGCTGCCGGTACGGCTCAGTCCGGCGGTGTGCCCGAGCAGGTGCCGCAGGGTCACCGGCCGGTCGCCGGGCACCTGCCAGGACGTCAGGTACCGGTTGACGTCGGTGTCCAGGTCGAGGCGACCCCGGCCGACGAGGGCCAGCACCCCGACCGTGGTGACGTGCTTGCTGATCGATCCGACCTGGAACACCGTCTGCGGGGTCACCGGATCCCCACCGGGGGTACGGCGTCCGTACGCCCGCTCCTCGATGATCTCCCCGTCGGCGACCCGGACCAGTGTCGCGCCCGGCACCCGGTGGGCTGTCAACGTCGGTGCCAGGGAGGCGGGCAGCGGTCGGGCGGCCGTGGTCGCCCCGCCGGTGGTGACGGTGGCGGCGAGGTCGGCGAGGGTGGGATCGAGCATCGCGTGGTGCAGCGTCACCGACAGCCCCGCCTGGCGGGCGGCGGTGACCACCGGCACCACCAGCAGCGAGTGCCCGCCGAGGGCGAAGAACCTGTCGTGTCGACCGACCCGGTCGACAGCGAGGACGTCGGCCCAGATGTCGGCGAGGGTCCGCTCGGTTCCGGCCCTCGGTGGCTCGTGGGTGTCACCGGCGTCGGACCGGACCGCCGGCAGGGCCCGCAGGTCCACCTTGCCGTTGGCGTTGAGCGGGATCGCGTCGACCGGCACGAACACGGCCGGGACCAGGGCGGACGGCAGCCGCCGGGCACAGTGTTCGGCCAGGTCGTCGGCGTCGCCGACGTGGTGGGCGACGAGCTGGTCGCCGCCGGGGCCGGGCCGGACGGTCACCGCCGCGTCCCTGATCTGCGGGTGTTCGAGCAGGACCGCCCGGATCTCGCCGGGCTCGATCCGGTGGCCCCGGATCTTCACCTGGTCGTCGACGCGGCCCAGCAGGTCCAACTGCCCCGTCGGCAGCCACCGTCCCCGGTCGCCGGTGCGGTAGAGGCGGGACCCTTCCGGGCCGTACGGGTCGGGGACGAACCGGTCGGCGGTCAGCGCGGGACGGTTCGCGTAGCCCCGGGCCAGGCCCGGTCCACCGAGGTACACCTCGCCGACGACCCCGACGGGCACCGGGTTCAGCGACGCGTCGAGCACGTACGTCCGCATCCCGCCGAGGGGGCGACCGACAGGGGCCACCGCACCGGGCAGGTCACCGGTGACCGGGTACCTGCTGACCGCCACCGTCGCCTCGGTCGGACCGTACTCGTTGAGCAGGACCGTGTCCGGGGCGAGGGCCTGCCAGCGGCGGCAGGTCCGGGCGGTCAGCGGCTCCCCGCCGAGAACCAGCATCGGGGTCAGCGCCGCCGCCTGCCGGGCGTCGAGTTGCCCGGCGAGGAGGTCAAGGTGGCTGGGGGTGAGCTTGACGAAGCTGAAGGGTCCGGCCTCGGCCAGCCGGGGACCGAACTCGTCCAGTCCGGCGTCGGCGGGCAGCAGCCACAGCCGTTCCCCGGCGACCAGCGGCGCCCAGATCGTGGTGACCACCATGTCGAAGGCGACGGAGGAGAACAGGGCCGCGCCACCGGGCCGGTCGGCGATCAGCTCCCGGACCGCCCAGCGCAGGTATCCGGCGAGGCTGCCGTGGCTGACCTGCACCCCGTTGGGCCGCCCTGTCGACCCGGAGGTGAACACCACGTACGCGAGCTGGTCGGGGTCGGTACGCCGGTCGGGGGTGGTGTCCGGGTGGGCGGCGATCGCGTCGGCGTCGGCGTCCACCAGCACCCGGGGCACGTCGGGGCACCTGTCGGCGTACCCGGTGGTGGTGACCAGGACCGTGGCGTGGGCGTCGGTGAGCATCGCGGTGACCCGCGCGGCCGGGTGGGCCGGGTCGACGGGCAGGTACGCCCCACCGGCCTTCCAGATCGCCAGCAGCGTGACGACCAGTTCCTCGCCCCGGTCCAGCAGCACGGCGACCACGTCGTCCGGGCCGACTCCCCGCTCGGTGAGGTGCCGGGCGAGCCGGTTCGCCGCCGACTCCAGGTCGGCGTAGCTCAGCGACCCCACCGCCGGGGCGTGGCCGGCCTCGGCGGCCCGCGCCCGGATCAGGTCGGGGACCAGGGCCGGCGGCTCCTCGTCCGGCGACACCGGCCAGCTGTGGAGGACGTCGTGGCGTTCCCCGTCGGGTAGTGCGAAGGTGCGCGGGTCGCCCTCGGGGTCGGCGGCCAGGTCGGTCAGGGCACACCGGTACAGGGCCGCCAACCGGTCCAGGTCGGCCCGGTCCAGGTGGTCGCTGTCGGTGCTCAACTCCAGGTGCCCGCCGACGGCCGAGACGGCGAGGGCGAACTCGGAGCTGGCGGCGGCGTACCGGGGGCCGGTGTCCACCCGGTCGGCGACCACCTCGTCGAAGTCGAGGTAGCTGAAGTAGACCTCGACCAGGCGGGTCCCGGTGGCGGTCGGTCGGATCGCCGGGGCCGGGTACCGCCGGTAGGACCACATCCCGACCTCCCGGGCGTGCACGTGCCCGACCAGGTCGGTCCAGGTGGAGGCGGTGCGGTCGGACGGGAACGGCAGGGTGTTCAGCGACATGGCGTGGACCAGTTCGCTGCCCGTCACGTCGGGTCGGGTGTGGCAGACCAGTCCGCTGGAGAAGGTGGGTTCGTCGGTGAGCCTGCCCAGGACACTCAGGTGCACCGCGTGCAGGACCGCCTTCATCGACACCCGGGCCTGTGAGGCCACCGCCCGAAGGCGGGGCTCCACGTCCCGGTACGGCACCCGGGCGGTGTGCCCGGTCCGGGTCTGTCGCGGGGTCGGCCGCCAGGCGGCGGGCATCGTGAACGTGGGGTGCCTGTCGACGACGTCCTGCCAGTACCTGCTCTGGTCCGGGTCGGCCAGGGCACGCCGCTCCGCGGCGACGAAGTCGGCGAACCGGACGTCGGGCAGCGGGGTCGGCGTGGGCTCGTCGCCGCCGTGCAACGCCCGGTAGGCGTCGAGGACCTCCGCGACCAGGGCGTGCAGGCTCCACCCCTCGACGACCACGTGGCAGATGGTCAGCACCAGCCGCCAGGTCCGGTCGGTCTCGGCCACGGCGGTGAACCGCAGCAGCGGCGCCCGTTCCACGTCGAACGGGGCGTCGTACTCGGTGGCGACCAGTCGACGCAGTGCGGCGTCACGGCCGTCCGGGTCGAGTCCGCGCAGGTCACGAAGGTCGACGGGGACCTGGACGTCGGGGTGGACCAGCTGCATCGGCACCGAGTAGCCGGTCAGGTCGACGCTGGTCCGCAGCACCTCGTGCCGGTTGACCACCCGGTGCACCGCCGCCCGCAGGGTCGGCAGGTCCACCGGTGCGTCGTCGCCGACCAGGAACGAGGTGACGTTGTGGTAGTGGTGCCCCCCGGAATCGGCGAGCATCTCCACCAGCATCCCGAGCTGCACCTGGGAGAGCGGGTACGCGTCGACCAGCCCGTCGGGGAGCGCCGCCCGGTCCGCCGCCGACACCAGTTCGTACGGGTGCACCAGCCGGTCGTCGACCGCCGGTGCGCTCCGCTCGGCGAGGGCCTCCGCGAGTCCGGCCACCGTCTGCCGGTCCACGACGTCGGCGACGGTGACGTCGAGTCCGGCCTCCCGCAGCGCACCGGCCAGCACCAACGCCTTGATCGAGTGTCCACCGAGGTCGTAGAAGCCCTCGTTCACGTCAACAGTCGACAGGCCCAGGACCGTCGCCCAGACCTCGGCGATCCGCGCCTCGACGTCGGTCCTCGGAGCGACGACCGGCCGCCGCGGGTCACCACCGTCGTGGGGGGCCGGCAACGCCCGCCGGTCCAGTTTGCCGCTGTTGTTGCGGGGCACCCGGTCCAGGGCCACGAACGCCGAGGGGATCATGTACTCCGGGAGGGTCCGGGACAGCGCGGCCCGCACCCCGTCGAGGGTGTCGGCGTCGGTGACGAGGTAGCCGACCAGCCGGGGGTCACCAGGGGTGTCCTCACGGAGCACCACCACCGCCTCGGCGACACCGGGCAACGCCGACAGGGCCGCCGACACCTCCGCCAGTTCGATCCGGTAGCCGCGCAGCTTCACCTGGTCGTCGAGGCGACCGAGGAACTCCACACTCCCGTCGGGCAGCCGGACACCCAGGTCACCGGTCTGGTACGTCCGGGATCCGGGCGGGCCGTACGGGTCGGGGCCGAACCGGGCGGCGGTCAGCGCCGGCTGGTGCAGGTAGCCGTGGGCCACCCCGTGCCCGGCGAGGTGGATCTCCCCGGGTACGCCCAACGGCGTCGGGTGGCCGTGCTGGTCGAGGACGTACATCCGCAGCCCGGCCAGGGGCCTGCCGATCCGGGAACCCACCCCGGGGGCGAGGTCGGCGCGGGTCAGCCGGTGGTAGGTGGAGTAGACCGACGTCTCGGTGATGCCGTACATGTTGACCAGGGCGATCCGGGCCAGCCCGAGCCGGTCGACCCAGGGCCGCAGCTCGGCGAAGTCGAGCCGTTCCCCGGCGAGGACCACCGCCCGCAGGGCCAGCCGACGCAGTCTCGCGTCACCGTCGGCGGCCAGCCGGACCAGCGCCCGGAACGCCGTCGGGGTCTGGGCGAGCACGGTGACCTCCTCGTCGACAAGCAGGTCGAGCAGGTCACCCGGGTCCCGGGCCGTCTCCCGGGGGACCACCACGAGCCGGGCCCCGTGCAGCAGGGCACCCCACAGCTCCCACACCGACACGTCGAAGGCGTACGAGTGGAACAGGGCGACGGCGTCGGTGGCGTCGGTGGCGTAGTGCTCCTGGGCGCTGTCGAGCAGCCGCAGCACGTTGCCGTGGCTGACGCAGACCCCCTTCGGCCGCCCCGTCGACCCGGACGTGTAGATCACGTAGACGGGGTCGTCGGCGTCGGTCACCGGGGTCGGGTCGACGCTCGCGTACCCGGTCAGGTCGGTGTCGTCGAGGACCACCAGCTCCCCGGCGGACCCGGCCACCGAGGGGGCCAGGTCGGCGGTGGTCACGACGGTCCGGGCGCGGGCGTCGGTGAGCAGGTGGGTGATCCGGTCGGCCGGCTGCGCCGGGTCCAGCGGCAGGTACGCGGCACCGGCCTTGAGGACACCGAGCAGGACGGGAACCAGGTCCGGACCCCGGTCGAGGCAGACCCCGACCACGTCGCCCCGGCCCACCCCGACCGCCCGCAGGTGCCCGGCGATCTGGTTGGCGCGGGCGTTGACCTGCCCGTACGTGGCCCGGTCGGTCCCGGCGACGACGGCGAGGGCGTCGGGAGCCTCGGCGGCCAGGGCCTCGAACCGCTGCGCGACGGTGCCGGTGACCGGCTCGTCGACGCCGCCGCCCTCGACCGCGCCGAGCAGGCGTTCCCGCTCGCCGTGGGGCAGGCAGACGACCTGCGCGTCCCCGGTCGGGTCGGCGAGCATCGCGGTGAGGACCGCCCGGTACATTCCGGCGAGCCGGTCCAGGTTGGCCCGGCTGAGCATCCCCGTCCGGCTGGAGAGCTGGTAGCTGCCCCGGTGGGCGAAGACCGACAGCGCGAACTCGGTGGCGCCGTCCCCGGCGGAGCCCACCACCACCGGTTGCGGGGTGGTCCCGGTGCCCTGCGTCGCGGCGCGGGTGAAGTCCTGGTAGTTGAAGAGGACCTGGAGGAGCCGGGGTCCGGTGTCGCGCTGGATCTCGGCGAGCGGGAACCGCCGGTGCGGCCAGAGTTCGACCTCGGTGTCGAAGACCGCGGTGACCAGGTCCCGCCAGGTCCGGGCGGTGCGGTCGTAGCCGAACGGCACCGTGTTGAGGTACATGCCGTGCACCCGGTCCGCGCCGAGGACCTCCGGGCGGGCGTCGCAGACCAGTCCGGAGTGGAACCGGTCCTCGGTGGTGAGCTGGCTGAGCACCTTCAGGTGCACGGCGTGCAGCACCGCCTTCACCGACACCCCGGTCTCGGCGGCGAACCGTTCGACGGGCCCGGTCAGGTCGGTGAGGTCGACGGTCGCCGAGACGGGTGCCGGGTCGCCGGGCTCGCCCCACCCGGTCGGCAGGGTGAACCGGCTGTGCCCGTCCACCACAGTCCGCCAGTAGTCCCGGTCCGGTCCGTCGTGCAGGGAGGCCAGTTCGGCGGCGACGAAGTCGGCGTACCGGACGCCGGGCCTGTCGGTCGACTCGGGGGTCCGGCCGTCGGCCAGGTCGGCGTAGGCGGCGAGCAGTTCGGCGAGGAGCTGCGCGGTGCTCCACCCCTCGGTGACCGCGTGGCAGATGGTGAAGGTCAACCACCAGCTGTCGTCGGTGTCCCGGTGTGCGGCGACCCGCAGCAGGGGGGCGGTGGCCAGGTCGAACCGGTCGGCCCGTTCGGCGGCCACGAACTCCTCGAAGAGCCCGGCCTGCTGCCGGGCCGGCACGTCCCGGCCGTCCACGATCCGCACCGGCGCGGTGACCGCCGCGTGGACCAGTTGCAGGGGTACGGAGTATCCGGTCACCGCGAACGACGTACGCAGGATCTCGTGCCTGTCGACGACCAGGGCGACTGCCGCACGCAACGCCTCGGCGTCGAGGGGCCGGCCGTCGCGGACGTGGTGGGAGATGACGCTGTGGTAGGCGCCCCGGTCTGCGCTGGTGGCCAGCTCGGCGAGCATCCCGAGCTGGGTCCGGGTGGCCGGATAGGCGTCGGCGAGCCCGCCCGGCAGGCCCGCCCGGTCCGCCGGGTCGAGCAGGG
>NZ_JBEPEQ010000162.1:0-9798 GCF_040300925.1 Micromonospora sp. NPDC000207 | reverse complement strand
CATCGGCGCGGGGCCGGGGGCCGCCGCCCTCGGCGCGTCGACCCTGGGACGCCTCGCCCGGCTCGGCGCGGCCGGTGACCAGGAGCCGCCCGCCGCCCCCCACCCGGACGACGACGCGGCGGTGCTGTTCACCTCCGGGTCCACCGGACCGGCCAAGGGTGCCGTCTACACCCACCGCCAACTGGCCGCGATGCGGGACGCCCTGGTCGAGTTGGGGCTGACGTCGGACGGCGCGGTGGTGGCGGCGTTCGCGCCGTTCGCGCTCTTCGGCCCGGCCCTCGGTGCCGCCTCGGCGATCCCGGACATGCAGGTCACCGCCGCCCGGACCCTGACCGCCACCGCCCTGGCCGAGGCGGTGGCCGCCGTCGACGCGTCGGCGGTGTTCGCCTCCCCGGCCGCGTTGCGCAACGTTGTCGACACCGGTCCCGCCCTCGACGACCGGCAGCTCGCCGCGTTGGCCGGGGTCACCTCGCTGTTCAGCGCGGGCGCCCCGGTACCGGCCGCCCTGCTGACCCGGATGCGGGAGTTGCTGCCCAAGGCCCAGCCGCACACCCCGTACGGGATGACCGAGGTCCTCCCGGTCACGGACGTCACGCTCGACGAGATCGTCGACGTCGGACCGGGCGACGGGGTCTGCGTCGGTCGGCCGCTGCCCGGGGTGCGGGTGGCGGTCGCCGCCCTGGACCCGGCCGGTGTGCCCGCCGAGGAACCCGACCCGACCCCGGAGGTCACCGGGGAGATCATGGTCGCCGCGGCTCACGTGAAGGACCGCTACGACGCCCTGTGGCTGACCGAGCGGCAGTCCTCCCGTAACCCGGGTTGGCACCGTACCGGCGACGTCGGCCACCTGGACCGCGACGGTCGGCTGTGGGTCCAGGGCCGCCTGGCCCACGTCCTGGTCACCGCCGAGGGCGTGCTCACCCCCGTCGGACTCGAACAGCAGGTCGAGTCGCTGCCAGGGATCGCCCGCGCCGCAGTGGTCGGGGTGGGGCCCAGGGGCGTGGAGCAGGTGGTGGTCGTCGCCGAGACCACGCCCGGGGTACGCCGTGCCGCCCTGGCCGACCCGGAACTGACCGACGCGGTACGCGCTGTCGTCGCCCCACCGGTAGCGGCAGTGCTCGTCGTCCCCGCCCTCCCCACCGACATCCGCCACAACTCGAAGATCGACCGGACCCGACTGAGCCGGTGGGCGCAGCGGGTGCTGGCCGGGGAAGGGTTCGGCGGACTGTGAGGGTCCTCGTCACCGGTGCCAGCGGCATGCTCGGCGGTGCCGTCGCCTCCACTCTCGCCGGTCGGGGCGACACGGTCCGCGTCCTGCAACGCCGCCCCAGCGACCTGCCCGGCGTCGACGAGCGGCGGGGGGACGTCACCGACGCGGCGACGGTCCGCGCGGCCGTCGACGGGGTCGACGCCGTGGTGCACCTGGCCGCGAAGGTGTCGATGACCGGTCGGTGGCAGCAGTTCGAGCAGACGAACATCTGTGGTACGGCGACGGTGCTCGACGCCGCCCGGGCCGCCGGGGTGACCCGGTTCGTGCAGGTCTCCTCCCCGTCGGTGGCCCACCACGGCGTCGGGCTGGTCGGTGCCGGTGCCGACCCGGCCGACCCCCGGCGGGCCCGGGGCCACTACGCCCGGAGCAAGGCCGCCGCGGAACTGCTCGCGCTGGCCGCCGACGGTCCCGACCTCGCCGTGGTGGCGGTCCGTCCGCACCTGGTCTGGGGGCCGGGTGACACCCAACTGGTCGCCCGGATCGTCGAACGGGCCCGGTCCGGGCGGCTCGCCCTCGTCGGGTGGGGCACCGCCCTGATCGACACGACGTACGTGACGAACGCCGCCGAGGCCATCGTCGCCGCCCTGGACCTGGCGCCCGAGGCCGACGTCCGCGGCCGGGCGTTCGTGGTGACCAACGGGGAGCCCCGGACGGTGGCGGAGCTGGTCACCCGGATCTGCGCCGCCGCGGGGGCGCCGCCGCCGAGACTACGGGTGCCGGTGGCCGCCGCGAAGGCCGGTGGTTCCCTCGTGGAACGGGTCTGGTCGCGGCTGCCGCGCACCGACGAGCCCCCGATGACCCGTTTCCTGGCCGAGCAGCTGTCCACAGCGCACTGGTTCGACCAACGCCGGACCCGGGCCGCGTTGCGCTGGACCCCGCAGGTCGGCCTGGACGAGGGGTTCGCCCGGCTGGCCGCCGCCCACAGGTAGGGCACCGGGCGCCACCCGACGCGACCGTCACGAACCGGCGCGGCCTCCCACGCGACCGTCACGAACCGGTGGCGGTCACCAGGCGCAGGGGACGTAGTCCTTGAGGAAACAGCCGTACAGGTCCTCGCCCTGCTCGCCCCGCACGATCGGGTCGTACACCCGGGCCGCGCCGTCGACCAGGTCCAGGGGGGCGTGGAATCCGGCGTCGGCCAGCCGCATCTTCGTCGGGTGGGGCCGCTCGTCGGTGATCCAGCCGGTGTCGACGCTCGTCATCAGGATGCCGTCGGTGAGCATCTCCTGGGCGCTGGTGCGGGTCAGCATGTTCAACGCGGCCTTGGCCATGTTCGTGTGGGGGTGTCCGGGGCCCTTGTAGCCGCGACCGAACTGTCCCTCCATGGCGGAGACGTTCACCACGTACTTGCGGCGGGCCGGCGCGGCGGCCATCGCCGGCCGGAGCCGACTGACCAGGACGAACGGTGCCGTGACGTTGCAGAGCTGCACTTCGAGCAGTTCGACGGGGTCCACCTCGTGCACGCGCTGCACCCAGCTGTTGACCGGGTCGAGGTCCGGCACGAGACCACCGGCGTCGATGGCGGTGGCCGCCGCGATCCGTTCCGGGGAGGCGGATCCGCTCGTCAACGCCAGGGCGGTGAGCGCGTGCGGGGTGAGCGAGACCGGCGGGGGCGACGCGGTCAGGCTGCCGACCGTCTCACCCCGGCCCGGGGTGGCGGCGAAGGTGACCACGTCGGGGAGGGGACCCTCGGGCAGGGCCGCCGCCTCGGCGGCGACGAGGTGGGCGTACGCCTGGGGGCTGCGGCGGACCGTCTGCGCCGCGTTGTTGATCAGGATGTCGAGTGGTCCCTGGGCGCTGACCGAGTCGGCCAGGGCGATCACCTGGGCGGGGTCGCGCAGGTCGATCCCGACGACACGCAGCCGGTGCAGCCAGTCCGCGCTGTCGGGCATCGCGGCGAACCGGCGGACCGCGTCGTGCGGGAAGCGGGTCGTCACGGTGGTGTGCGCGCCGTCGCGCAGCAGCCGCAGTGCGATGTACATGCCGATCTTCGCCCGGCCCCCGGTGAGCAGCGCCCGTCGGCCGGTCAGGTCGGTACGGGCGTCGCGGCGTTCCCGGTTCGTGGCGGCGCAGGTGGGGCAGAGTTGGTGGTAGAAGGCGTCCACCTCGCGGTAGCGCTGCTTGCAGACGTAGCAGCCCCGTGGCTGGTGCAGGACCCCGGCGGTGGTGCCGGTGGTGGGTGAGGCGAGCGGGATGCCCTGGGTCTCGTCGTCGATGCGGCCCGGTGCGCCGGTGGCGGTGGCGGCGGTCACTGCGAGGTCGGCGGTCAGGATCTCCTCCCGGCGTCGCGTCCGCCGCTGCTGCTTGATCGTCTTGTAGAGCCCGGCGGTGGCCCGCTGGACCCGTACCACGTCCGGGTGGTCGGGAGGCAGGTCCGCCAGGTCCTCGATGACGCGCAGGCAGGTCTCCAGCCGGCTCTGGTCGATGCCGTCCGGGCCGCCGTCGAGGGTGTTGTCCGCTGTCATGCCGCTGATGTCCCGATCCCGTCCCTGCGCCGGGGCTGTCCGGCCCACCCGTGAAGTCCGACCCGAAACTGTACGCACCACACGGGCGGTGCCGCACCCCGCCTCCGTCCACCAGCCCGGCCCCGCCGGGTGGCATCGACGGGGACCGGTGCCGCCCGCCCCCCGCAGGTCCCCACGACTTAGGTCAGCCTTCGCTGAGTTTGGTCACTCCGTTCGGCATCTGATTAGGTATGCCTAACCTAACTTCATGCCGGAGGAAGTCTGATGACGTCGACACCCCTAGCCCACGGCGACCTCCTCGACGAGGTCGTCATCACCACCGAGGCCGACGTCGACGCGCTCACCGAGGTCTACCACCGGGTCCACGCCGAGGACCTCCACCTCCTCGATCACAGCACCCCGTCGGCGAGCGACCGGATCCGGTGGACGGTCGAGGCCGACGGCTTCGAGGGGGCACTCGGCTATGTCGCCGGTGAACTCGTCGGGGCGGTGCTGGGCTGTCCACTGCCGCCGGAGACGCTGTGGTGGCGCGACCTGACCTCGGTCACCGACACCGCCCTCACCGCCGAGTGGCCGAACCGGACCTTCGCCGTGTGCGAGGCGTTCGTCCTGCCCGAGTTCCGTCGCCACCGCCTGGGTGTCCGGATGACGACCGACCTGCTGGACCGCCGTGGTGAGGAGCGGGTCACCCTCGCCGTCACCGAGACCAACACCCGGGTCTGGCACGCGCTGCAACGCCTGCGCTTCCAGCACGTCGGCGACCTCGTTCCCTTCCCGGGCTGGCGGTCACACCGGATGCTGGTACGGTCCCTACCGCTGTCCGCCTCCCGGTGACAGGCCGGGCCGCCGCGACGGATGTCGCATTGACATCCGCTGCTGCGGCAGACGAGACTGACGCGACAACTGCACACCTGCGCGTACGTGCGGGGGAAGTCCGGTCGAAGTCCGGCGCTGGCCCGCAACGGTAGGCCACCGAGGAGGGACCTCCTCGGTGACGAGCCCGAATACCCGCCGTGCCCGCGATGTTCCCGCTCCTCACCCGTCGTGGCCCACGGGTCGGAGGCCGACCGGCTCTGCCCCGCGCAGGCCGGGCCGGGTTTCGACGTCCGCCGGGCCGGAAAGGCGCGTCCGATGGTCGCCCGCCCGAGCCGGCACCGCCTGCTCACCCTGCCCAGCGCGGTGCTCACCGCCTTCACCCTCACCCTCGGCGTCGCCGCGCCCGCCGGTGCCGCGCCCGCAGCGCCCCCCGCCGACGTGGCAGCCGTCCAGGCCGTGGCCCCCCGCCCGGCCGCCGCCGCCGGCTGGCTGGCACGCCAACTCGTCGACGGGGAACGCTTCGAGGCGGTCTTCGGTGGTGTCGCCTACCCCGACGCGGGGCTGACCCTCGACGCCGTCCTCGCGTTCGCCGCCGCCGGGGTCGCCGACGACTACGGCGCGGACGCCCTGGACTGGGTCACCCGGGCGGACATCCGCGACGGGTACCTCGGCGACGGGGGCACCGAGGCCTACGTCGGTGCCACCGCCAAGCTCGCCCTCACCGTCGCCGTACGCGGCGACGACCCCACCGACGTGGGTGGAGTGGACCTGGTCAGCCGGTTGCAGTCGCTCCAGGCGACCGACGGCCGGTTCAGCGACCGGTCCGCGTACGGCGACTACAGCAACACCTTCAGCCAGTCCTTCGCCATCCTCGCCCTGACCCGTACCCCGCAGGGCGCACCGGGCACCGCCGCCCAGTGGCTGGCCGGGATCCGGTGTGCCGACGGCGGCTACCCGGTGGTGGCCGCCCAGGCGACCTGTGTCTCCGACGTGGACGCCACCGCCCTGGCCGTGCAGGCGCTGCGCGCCGCCGGTCGGTCCGCCGACGCCACCGCCGGTCTGCACTGGCTGCTGTCGGTCCAACGCACCGACGGAAGCTTCCCCAACGCCGACGGGCTGTCCAACGCCAACAGCACCGGCCTGGCCGCGCAGGCCCTCCGCGACGGCGGTCGGCCGCTGGCCTGGCTGCGGGCCCGGATCCACCTCGCCGGGCTCCAGGTCGGCTGCTCCGGGACCCCCACCGACCGGGGGGCGATCGACTTCGACGGCGGCTCCTTCGACCCGGCCACCGCCGTCCGGGCCACCACCCAGGCCGTCCTCGGCCTGACCGGCACCGGGTACGCCCACCTGTCCACCACCACCGCGACGCCGGGCGCACCCAGCCTGCCCTGCCTCTGACCCTCGAAGGAGCCCACATGTCCAGTGCCCTCTCCACCACCCGCAGGCGACTGGCCGGTCTGATCGCCGCAGCCGTCGTCGCCGTCGGCCTGGTCGCCGCCGACCCCGCTCCCCAGGCCGCCCAGGCCGCCCCCTGCACCGGCACCACCGGCGTCACCGTCGTGGTCGACTACGGTCCCCTCGGCGGCGGGGTCCAGGTCGGCTGTCACGTCGGTGACCCGGCCACCGGACTGGCCGCCCTGCAGGGCGCCGGGTTCACAGTGACCGGCACCGCCCGGTGGGGGCTCGCCTTCGTCTGCCGGATCAACGGGCAGCCGACCTCCGCGACCGAGCCGTGCGTCAACACCCCGCCCGCCACCGCGTACTGGTCGTACTGGCACGCCGCCGGCAGCGGCAGCCCCTGGACCTACAGCACCTCCGGGGCGAGCAGCTACAACCCGGCACCGGGCACCGTGGAGGGCTGGCGTTTCGGCACCGGCACCGCTCCGAGCATCACCGCCCCCTGACCCCGGATCGCCCCGCCTGACCCGGTGCACCGGGTGACGACCGTCGCTCTGGCGCAGTGCCGCCCACGAGCGGTACCGTGTCGACACCCGGTGCGCCGGGTACACATCTGCATACGTCCTGTGTGGGGGAAAGCCGGTAGAAGCCGGCGCTGACCCGCAACCGTGAGCGAACCATCGCGAGCCGGAACGCCCCACCCCGGACGAGCGGCTTCCACTGTCGAGGTCTACAGGGTGAAGTCCGGGCCACCGAGGATCTCGGCCACGCCGTCCGACCGGACGGACGCGGTCGACCCACGGATGCCTTCCGGAGCTTCCACCGACCGCTCTGCGAAAGGCACCCCATGCCCACCTCCCGGACCCGTCGCCTCGGCGGCGGACTCCTCGTCGCCACCGCGGCCACCCTGGCCGTCCTCGTCGCCACACCGCACGGTGCCGTCGCGACCTCGGCCGCCGCCCGTGACGGCGCGACCTGGCTCGCCGACGAGTTCACCGACGGGACCCTGCCCGGCCCGTTCGGCGGCATCGACTGGGGACTGAGCATCGACGGGGTGCTCGCCCTCGCCGCCACCGGCGCGGCCCCGGCGACCCGCGAGGCCGCGACCGCCCAGATCGCGGCACACGTACGCTCCTACAACAGCTACGACGACTACGGCATCGAGGGTTTCACCGACGGCGGCGCGACGGCGAAACTCCTCTACCTCGCCACCGCCACCGGTGCCGACCCCCGTGACTTCGGCGGGCACGACCTGCGGTCCGAGACGCTGTCCCTGGTCGCCCCCGCCGACACCGGCCACCAGCACGGCCGGATCACCAGCCGGACCACCGAGGCCACCGGTCCGGACGCCAGCAACACCTTCGACCAGGCCTTCACCGTCCTGGGCCTGACCCGCAGCGGCGAGGTGGCCCAGCCCACAGTCGACTTCCTCGTCCGCCAGCAGTGCCGGGCCGGCGGTTTCCGGCTCTACCCGGACGCCGACGGTGCCCCGTCGCCCTCCTGCGACGACCAGGGCACGCCCACCCTCGACGTCGACTCCACGGCGATGGCCGTCCAGGCCCTCCTGGCCGCCGCCGACGGCGGTGCCACCGGGGCGGCCGACGCCGCCCGACGGGGCGCGGACTGGCTGGCGACCCAGCAGCACACCGACGGCTCCTTCGGCGGCTCCGGGCCGACCAGCGGCGCGAACTCCAACAGCACCGGTCTCGCCGGGCAGGCCCTCGCCGCCGCCGGACGTAGCAGCGAGGCCGCGCGGGCGGCGACCGCGCTGGCCGCCCTCCAGGTCACCGCCGCCACCGGGGGTGCCGCCGCCGCCGAGGCGGGTGCCATCGCCTACAACACCGACGCCCACGCCGCCGCCGTCGGCCAGGGCATCGCCGACAACGACAAGGACCAGTGGCGGCGCGCCACCGCCCAGGCGATCCTCGGGCTGGCCCAGGTGCCGCTGGGCGGCATCGGCGTCGACCCGCCGCAGTCCCCCGAGCCCACCCCGACCGGCGGGCCCGGTGGGCCCTCGCCGACCGGCCAGCCCACGCCCCCGCCCACCGGCACCGCGACCCCCACCACCGGGGCACCGACCGCCTCCCCGACCCCGGGCACCACGCCCGACACCTCGCCGAGCACCCCCGACCCGAGCGGCACCCCGTCGCCGGTGCCCACCACGACCACCCCGGTCGCCGGTGCCCCCGGCGGCGCCCTGCCGACCACCGGCGCGTCGATCGTCACCTGGCTGGTGGTCGCGCTGGTCAGCATCGCCGGGGGAGTGGCGCTGCTCGTGTTCGCCCGACGGCGGGCACAGTGACCGGTCCGGTCACGCGGACGGGACTCGTCGTCGCCCTCGTCGCCGCCGGCACCCTCGGGGTGCACACCCCCGTCCGGGCGGCGCAGGGCACCGCCGGACCCTGCCCGGACGCCTCCGGGGTCACCGTCGTGGTCGACTTCAACGAACTCGGCGGGGGAACCGTCGTGCGCTGCGCCCCCGGGACGCAGAGCAGCGGACTCACCGCCCTCAAGGGTGCCGGCTTCCAGGTCGCCGGCACCCTGCGGTGGGGCGAGGGGTTCATCTGCCGCATCGAGGGCCGGCCGTCGGTCGCCGCCGAGAAGTGCGTCGACACCCCACCGGCCAGCGCCTACTGGTCGTACTGGCACGCACCCGACGGGGGTTCGTGGACCTACAGCGACAAGGGCGTGCTCAACCGGAGACCACCGGCCGGCAGCTTCGAGGGCTGGTCGTTCTCCCTCAACCGCAGCCCGGACGACGCGCCCCGTCCCGGAGCGGCACCGCAGCGGCCGAAACCCCCGACCCGCCCCGAGCCGACCCGCCCCGAGCCGACCCGCCCGGCACCCCCGCCCGCGCCGCCCCCGGCGACCGGCCCCGACGACCGCCCGCCACCACCCCCCGCCCCCACAGTGGGCGTTCCGGGGGGTGCGGGCCCGACCGACGGCGTACCCCCGCCGCCGGGCGGCCCCACCGGAGGGACCGTGCCGACCACCCCGCCGATCCCGACCACCTCGGCGTCGACTCCGCCGCCGGTACCCTCGCCGACCCCGCCGCCCGGGTCGACCCCGGTCGGCGAACCGCCCACCGACGCCCCGGTGCCGACGCAGGTCACCGCGGCACGTGACACCAGCGGCCCGCCCCTGGGCACCCTGGCCGGGCTGCTCCTGCTGGTGGCGGTCGCCGGTGGGGGGATCGTCACCACCTGGCGTCGGCGTCGCACCACCCCTGATGAGTGACCGGGTGCCCGGCGGTCACCCCGGGCACCCGGCACCGCAGGGCGGGCGACTGCCCCGCGCCCTGCACCCGGGGGCCTGGTGGCTCTGGGCGCTCGGACTCGCCACCGCCGCCAGCTACACCACGAACCCGTTGCCGCTGGCCCTGATCGTGGCCGCCGCCGCGCTGGTGGTGGTCCGCCGCCGGGGCGACGCCCCCTGGGCGCTGGCGTTCCGGATGTACCTGATCCTCGGGGCGATCGTCGTGGCGATGCGGGTGGTGTTCCGCGTCGTCTTCGGCGGCGGTCAGGGCGAACACATCCTGGTCCGGCTTCCGGAGATCCCGCTGCCGGCCTGGGCGGCGGGGATCCGGCTGTTCGGGCCGGTCGCCGCCGAACAACTCCTCGGCGGGTTCTACGACGGACTGCGGCTGGCGACGATGCTGATCTGCCTCGGTGCCGCGAACGCGCTGGCCAACCCGAAACGACTGCTCAAGGCGGTACCCGGGGCGCTCTACGCGGTCAGCACGGCGGTGGTGGTCGCGCTCTCGGTCGCCCCACAGCTCGTCGAGAGCGTCCTGCGGGTACGGCGGGCCCGGCGACTACGCGGCGGGTCGGGGCGCGGCCTGCGGGCGCT
>NZ_JBEPEQ010000161.1:0-9896 GCF_040300925.1 Micromonospora sp. NPDC000207 | reverse complement strand
CGAACACGTTGATCGCTGCGGTGACCGCCGCCGCGCCGCCGGCGGCGGCGTTCACCGCGGCGTTCGCGATCCCGACGCGGTGGACGCCGGCGAGTTCGTCGTCGCCCATCGACGCGGCGCCGGCCAGCGCGTGACTGGCCAGCAGCGCGGGTAACCCGAGGAGGGCGGTGACGGCGCGGGCCGCGCCGTAGGTCGCCGACGCGCCGGCGACGGCGTCCAGGACCGCGGCGGCGGGTGCCGCAAGGCCGAGTCCGGCGGTGACGTGGTCCAGGGCGGCCCGGGTGCCCCGGTAGGTCTGGCCGAGCGGTGAGAGCAGCGACTCGGCCTCGGTGACGGTGAGCCGGATGTGCCCCGGTGTGGGCACCGCCGGGTCGCCGGCGGTCTGCGAGGCGTCGCCACCGAGGGCGAGCAGGTTGACCGGGTCCTGGTACCCGGTCAGGTAGTGCGGGACGGCCCGGGCCGGTGGCGGCGGTGGGGTGGGTGGGTGCCGGTTACGGGAGTTGGCGTCGGCCAGCGGGGGAATCTCCTGGTAGCCGTCCAGGACGTTGATGGTCCGCTGCGCCGGGTGCTTGAACTTGTTGCCCCGGCCGGTGGAGATGAACGCGGCACCGGGGCGCAGCCGGGTGATGAAGGTGCGCGACGACGCGGTCTGGGCGCCGTGGTGGCTGGCCTTCATGGCGTGCACCCGGTCGGCCATGGTGTCGGTCTGGTTCAACCGGAACACCGCACCCGGCACGGGGGCACCCGGAACGACGGCGTTGAGGTTGACCCATCCGTCCTCCTGCGGCTGTTCGAGGTCGCCGGCCACGTAGTACTTGAAGTTGTTGAACTCCAGGACGAACCCCAGGCTCTTGGCGTTGTCGTTGGCGTTCTCCGTGTCGGCGACGTCACCCTGGGTCATGCCCCGGCTCTGCGGGGCGTTGGAGCAGTACGCCGCGCCGCCGCCGTTCTGCAACACCCACTTGTTGACGGCGATGCAGCGCAGGACCGGCCGGTTGGGGGCGTAGGCCGCTGCCGCCTGGACGGTCCACGGGTTGCCGCCCTGACCGTCCTCCCCGTTGCCCCAGAGCACGTCCTTGTCGAGGAGCCAGTGGGGGACCTGGTAGTTGCGCGGGCCGCCACCGCCGATGTTGCGGGTCAGGATCCCGGGCGCCACCGCCGCACCGGTGGCCGCGTTCCAGGAGACGATGTCGAAGCTGTTGACCCGGCCCGTGGCGTGTCGGAAGGTGGCGGGCATCGTGGAGATGGCCTGCCGGTACTTGGCGTACTCGCTCAGCGCGTACTGGCGCTTGTTGTACTGGTCGACCTTCTCCCGCTCGTCGCGTTCGGCGGGTAGCCGTCCCATGTCGTAGAGGATGGCGTGCTGGTACCGGGCGGGGGTGCCCGCCGTGCCCCGCAACAGCTTGCTGATGCCGTAGAAGTGGTCCTCGTCGAAGTGGGTGACGATGATGACGTCCACCTGGTTGACCCCGATCCCGGCGAGGTACCCGTCGACGATCGGCGCCGCGTTGCCCTTCCCGCCGTCGATCAGGACGGTACGGCGGATCGCCGGGTTCCCCGGGCCGCCGGGGTGCCGGGCGTCGATGACAGTCGCGTCACCGATCGATCCGATGTCGATGTGGTGGATCGTCACTGTCCAGGTCATTGTCGGCTACCGTCCTATTCCCAGGCGAACCAGTCGAGCCGGACGTTCTGGTCCCAGCGCGCGCGGTGCGAGTCGACGCGCAGGATGTTGACCTTGACGTAGCCGTTGTCGACGTACTTGACGGTGGCCGTGAAGGTGTCTGCGTAGTAGCCCTCGTTGCGGACGGTGACCATCACCATCGGGGCTCGGGAGAACCGCTCCGGGAAGGTGATCTGCACCTCCTTGACGCCGCCGCTGTGCGACCCGGCCTCGAAGTGCCCGGCCTGGATCCGGCCGAACCGGGTGCCGCTGTTGACCGTCAACCCGAGCACCTTGGCGGGGCCGTTGACGAACAGCCGGTGACCCTGCGGGTCCGTGGAGCCGACGACGACGTTGCCCCCGTTGTCGTTGATGTAGACGTTGGCGTTGGTCTTGCCGCCCCGCAGGTACGTGTGCTCGTCGGTGTCGTAGTTGAAGTGCGAGATCCGCTGGCTGCCCCGGATCTGCAGGGTGCCGCCGGGGGCGCTGCCCCGGGCGATGTCCAGGGTGCCCGTCGGATCGGCCAACCCCAGGCCGACCCGGTTGCTGATCGGGTTGATCAGCAGGGGACGGTTGCCGTGCGACTGGATCCAGCTGTAGTCGGTGTGGTAACCCAACCGCAGGTGAGAGTCGGTCGTCGGGCCGATGACCAGCGCGTTGCCGTTCCCGTTCTGCGGGGTGTGCACGATGTGCAGGCGTCCACCGGGCTCGACGGTGTTGATCCCGACGTTGCCCGAGGACATCAGGGCGATGTGGTCGTCCGGGTCGTTCGAGGTGCCGATCTCCAGCGTGGTCCGTTCCCCGGAGCGGGGGTAGTAGCGGATCCAGGCCGCGTCCGAGCCCCCGCCGCCGGGATCCTTCGGGAACAGGATTCCGGCCTGTTCGCCGGTACCCGCGCTGGGCATGATGGCGCCCCCGCCGACGTGCAGCTTCGCCTGGGGTGCGGAGACGCCGATGCCGACCCGGGCGTCGACGGTGCCGCCCGGCAGGGTGACGTCCCGGTACACCAGCGGGGCCTTCTCGATCACCACAGCGAGGTGCCCGTCCCAGTACCCCGGCATGTTCTCGTAGTGCAGCAGGAGGCGGGCGTGTCCCGACGGTGGGCGGCCGATCAGCCCGGCGAGGGTGACCAGGATGCTCTCCCCGGCGCCGAGGGCCACCTGCGTCGGGGTGGTCAGCCGCCACTGCAGGGTCTGGCCCTGCTCGGTCGGGACCGTGGCGACCCACTTGTCGGCGCTCACCGTGACGCTCTTGAGCTGCGCGGTGGTCCCCATCGCCCAGTCCGCGGGCTGGTTGTCGAAGGACAGCAGGAGCGCCGAGGGGGCGTCGCCGCCGCTCGGGGCCAGCGGGATCGGCTGCTTCGACACGTTGGTCAGACGCAGCCGCAGGGTGGCGGAGCTGACACCGTCGCTGAGGATGGTGTTGAAGCCGACGAACCCGACCTGGAGGGGGATGTGCTGCTGGCCCCGCCGGTTGACCAGGCTGAGATGCTGCACCCGCCGACCGGTCAACAGGGTCACGTCGTCGACGTGGGTGAGTCGGTCGTAGCGCAGCTGGACCCGGGTACCCCGGGTGCCTCCCCGACCGTCCGCGCCGATGTTGCGCAGGGTGAACCGCAGCGTTTTGCCCGGGTCGACGGTCGTCCCCTCGGGGCCGACCAGGGCGACTGTGGTCCCGCCGTCGGCACCGGTGCCGACACTGGACTTCCACCCCGTCGGGCCGGTGACTGTGAGCGGGTCGGTGGGGTCGAGCGCCAGGACCCCCGGGCGGAAACCCAGCTCCAGGTGGGCGGCGCCGGTGGGAACGGACGAGAGCTGGACGGCCTGGCTGGCGGTGTTCGTCACCTCCAGCTGCATCGTGGTGCCGGTCGGGTCGTCGACGATCGCCAGGACCGGTTGGGCGTCGCTGTCGTGCAGGCTGAACGCGAGCGGGTGGCTGCGCCGGAACGCGGCCATCGCGCTGCGGTCGTCGTCCATCACCTGACCGACGTCGGCGGCGCTGAGTGCGCGCGCGTACACCCGGAAACCCGCCATCCGGCCGGCGAAGCCCGACTCGCTCTCCTCGGCGCGGGCCAGGTCGCCGCGGTAGGAGGTGAAGTTGAACTTGGCGGGGAGCGCAGCGCCTGTCGGTTCGCCGTCCACGTAGCAGGTGAGTGACGTCCCGTCGTGCACCGTGGCCAGGTGGATCCACCGGCCCAGCGGCAGCTTGGGGGTGGCCGCCGCGCCGCTCCAGACCCCGAGCTGGGTGTTCCCGCCCGGGTTGAGCAGCCAGTGGTGCGCGCCGACTCCCGACTGGCCCAGGTTGACCAGCCAGGCCCGTCGGGCCGGGTAACTGTCCACCCGGACCCAGCCGGTCACACTGTGGGGCGGGTTGGGGCCTGCGGCGGACGGGATCAGGTCGGCGATCCGGATGTGGTCGGTGCCGCCGAAGCGCAGGCAGCTGCCGAACTGGTCGTCGGGGACGACGGTCGGGGTGCCGGTGACGACGCCGTGCCGGGCGTGCGGGGAGCTGTCCGCCGCCGCCCCGTCGAGCAGTGCGTCGAGGCGCAGGTGAGCCAGCAGGTCTTGGTCGAACCCGGTCACTGGGCTGCCTCCGTCGTGTCCTTGGGGGCCTGGAGTTGGGTGGTCGCCTGCCGTTGCACCTTGTCGATGAGCAGGTGGACCCGCACGTACGGCAGCTGCCCCAGTGCGTCAAGCACCACGTTCGTCTCCTCGACGGTGAGGTCGAGTCGAATGTCTCGTTGCACGCGTGCCGCCTTCTCTAGTCGTCGTGACGCAGCTTGAGCCAGCCGGCACGCAGTACCTGCGGGGCGGCGGGAACGGCTGTGGTGCTGGCCGGGCCGACGCGCTCCGCACCGAGGTCGAGGATCACCTCGACGAGCGGCTCGGCTCCGGCCAGCACACCGGTCAGGGCCGGTCTGCCGTCGCTCGGGACGACCACGGCCCGCCCGGTGCCCGCAGGTGGCGGTATCAGCCAGCCGACCTCGGGGGCCACCAGCAGGTTCCAGGCCGGGACGGCGACGGTGTCGGCCAGTCGTGACAACACCGTCTCCCGGTGCACCTGGAGGTCACCGAGTGCGGTCAGGACGGCCTCGACCGTGTCCGTCATGGCCCGCATCGTCGGGTCGAGCAGGGCGCCGGCCCGCTCGTCGTCGGCCGCCACCCGCAGCGTCCCGGCCCGGCCGGGCACCGGAGTCAGCCAGCCGACGTGCGGGTCGCTCAGGTGGTCCCACAGCCGTTCGGCCAGCGCCGAGACGAAGACGTCCCGGTCGATGGCGGCGGCGGTGCTCACCTCCGACCAGGTGTCACCGGTGTGGCTCAGCCACGACCAGCGGTACCCCGGCTCCGTCGGCAGCGGCAGGTTCACCCCGGACAGGTCGGTCAGCAGGGGCGTGCAGGGGAAGGTCATCTCGATCGCGGACATCGACGTGGCGTAGTGCGCGGCCGGGACGCCGATCGCCTTGACCGGTGCGATGCCCGAGGTCACGTGGACCTTCCCCCTCGGGTCGAGCAGCAGGCGCAGCACCCGGGGGGCCGCGTCGATCGCCTGCGTGACGTCGAGCGGCCCGTCGGCGCAGGTACGGATCGCCGGGTGCGAATAGGCCACCGACAGCGGCGTACGCAGGGTCGGGTCGCCCTCGACCCAGTAGCCGATGGTGCCGTCGTCGAGTTGGTCGTGGGCGCCGATCCGGATCGGGAACCCGACCCGGGTGAAGCCGTCGGTGTCCCGGGTGGTGCGGCCGAGGTCCCCCCGGAACGCGTTCCATCCCTGGTGGACGGCGGGTAGCCCGAGCACCTCCAGGTCGACCGCCGCGCGGACCAGCGCGACCGGGCGGCCGATCAGGACGGCCAGGTCGACGTGCTGGTCCACCCCCTCCGGCTCGATGTTGTCGAGGGCCCGGTCGAGGACGTCCATGAACTGGTCGACGAAGTCCGGCCCGTGGCCGAGGATGTCGGTGATCGTCGACCGCAAATGCGGGTTGACGATGTCGTCCACCGACTGCGCGCCGGTGCCGCCCGGCGCCGGACACCACTGTGCCTTCTGGTCGACGTAGCCGAGCGCCCGACCCTCGTTGTCGTAGACCATCACGCTGGTGTCGAGGTGGTCGGGCAGGAACCACCCGCAGACCGGGCCGGTGTCGGGGTGTTCGTTGGTCTCCCCGTCCCGGTCGGCGGCGAGCCAGCGGAACACCACCCGGGCGGGTTGGCTCAGCCGGGGCGGCAGGGCCACCAGGTCGGGGTTCCCGGTCACCGTCAGGCTCTCCGCCGCGACGACCCGCCCGCAGTCGACGTCACGGGTCTGCCCGAACGTGTCGACGAGCCGCAGACGCAGCAGTCGCAGCGCCCCGGAGCGGATCGGGGCGAAGTCGTCGAGCGGTTCGGGGGCGCTGCGGTTGCTGATGCCGACGGCGTCGGCGACGGCCTCGGCGAACACCCGGTCCTCGGGGAAGCCGATCGGGTCGCCGATCGGCAGCTGGGGCACTGTCCGGTGCATGAGCAGGGCGTCGTGGAACCCGCCGAGCGACGGGGCGAGGCAGTCCATCCGGGCCACCAGGGCGTACGCCCCGACGGCGACGGCGACCGGGTCGGCGGGTCCCTGGGCTGTGTACCAGTCCCGCAGCTGCACGGCGATGCTGCTCGGGTCCTCGACCGGGGTGACGCCGGTCGCGGCGTAGAAGTCGGGCAGGACCGTCTCGGCAAGGTACTCGGCGAGCGCGCCCCGCAGCCGCTCACCGGCGTGCGGGGTCAGCAGCGACGACCCGCTGTACACCGCCGCGGCTGCGGCGAGCGTGGGCGCGGCCCCGGTGGGGACCAGGTCCGGTCCGGTGTGGTCGAGGGTGAAGTTGCCGGTGACGAAGTCGGGGTCGTAGCTGTCCACCTCCGGGTGGACGTTCCCGCCGGTGCGCAGCGGGAACACCTCGACCTCCCATTCCAGTCGGAACGGGTGCCAGGGGCTGCCGTCGCTGTCGTCGAAGGCGAAGTTGTCGGCGTCGCGCACCGTCGCCAGGAGGACGTCGAGGGCCTTCGGTTCACCGGCGACGACGTCGAGCAGCAACTCCTGCGGCACTGTGGGGCAGATGAGCACCCCGTCCTGGCCGTGCCGGTCGCTGAGCCGGGCGTCCTGGCACATCAGGTGCACGACCGGGTCGGTGGGCTGCCAGTAGCGGGTGGACTGGGTCGGGGTGAGCGCGTACCTGGTGTCGGCCGCGCGGAGCGCCTCGGTCGAGTTGAGTGCGTCGAGCGCGGCGGCGGCAGCAGCGTACGCCGACCGCAACCGGGTCTCCGGGGTGTCGCCCTCGGGCTGTAGGGCGGCGGCCAGTTCGGCCACCCGGGCCATGCTCCGCCCTTCGAGGAAGGCCCGCACCTCGTCGACGTCCGGGTAGGTCTCCGGGTCGTCGTCAGGCGGGTAGAGGCAGAGTTGGTACTTGTACCAGTCGGCGAAGAGTTGCGTCCGCAGCGACTCCAGCTCGGCGGCGGTCCGGTCGCGGACCTGCTGGGCGTCGTTGAGGGCGGCGAGCAGGCCGGCGAGCCGAGGGGCGAGGGAGAGCGGCACCTCGGCGCGGGCCTGTGCCGCGTCCGCGTCGGCGGGCACCGGGTCGGTGGTGGCCCGGTCGTCGACGATCGTCCACAGCTGTCCTCCCGGGCGGGCGACGAAGCCCCGCTCGTGTCGGGCCTCGCGGAACTTCGCGTCGACGTCCACCTGCCGGTGTGCGGTCCGCCCGGCCAGCAGGATCGCCTCGATCTGGTCCTCGACCCGGTACCGGTCGGCGCTGTCGAGGGTCTTGGCGAGGGCCACGGAGAGCGCCTCGGTGGCGGTGTTGCCGATGGTGACGACCGTCGGACCCGCCGTCGGGGCGGCGACGGGTGCGGTGAAGCCGCAGCTCGCGTAGCAGACCGTCCGGGTCACCGCCGCGTCGTCGGTGGCCGACCACCCGGCGTACTCTTCGAGGGTCCCGGTCACGGTCCGCAGGAAGTCCTGTTCGGGGTCGTCGTACCAGCCGACGAGGTCGTACCGGAGGCCCTTGACGTCGACGACCTGGGCGTCGTGGAACCCGAACACGCTGTGGCAGTTGGAGTAGAGGGCGGCGAAGGTGGGGTCGCTGTGTCCGGAGCCGTCTGCCATGGCGAAGCCGACGGCGGTCAGGGTGTCGACGTAGGCGGCGGACGGGTCGCCCGCCCGCCACAGTTCGAACGGGACGGCGCGGCCCAGGTACCGGAACGGGCGGTGGCGGCCCTGCGCCGGTGCGGGCGGGTACGGCACCGCCACGCCCGCCGCGTCGCCGGTGCCGTCGGGGTGCAGGTAGTCGCTCTCGACCACCCAGCTGCGGGCCGGCAGGGTCCCGGTTTCACCGCGTCGGACCAGCCACCGGTTGGGCACCGCCGGGAACCGCACGGTCCCGGCAGGCTGGTCGGGACGCTGTCGGCCCCGGGTCAGGGCGTCCGGAAGAGCCCAGTGCAGGTGTACGCCCGCCTGCAGGACCGCCGTGTCGTCCTGGAAGGGCCGGCCGACGATCTCCTCGCTGATCTGGGCGACGTCCCCGTTGCGGTCGGAGCGACCGTCGAAGTAGGGCAGTCTGCTGTAGTCGGCGGTGGAGCGCACCACGACCCGATCGGCCGGACAGTGCAGGGCGTCGAGGTGGACAGGGACCATCAACGTACTGATCATGGAGTCTCCGATGAGGCCGGTCGCACTCTGCCACAGTGAGAGAAGGGGAAATCGGCGTCGGCCGTGGCACAACGTACCCAACGGCCGCAGTTCCCAGCAATGGCCGCTGCTCGCCGAATCGTCGCGGATCGCCTCCCGGTGGAATTCACCATCCTCCGAACCGCCGCTCGTGCCGGTCGTTCGCCACGGCGTGCAAAATTCCCTCCTCAGGGCTGCTGAACTGCCCATTCGTGGGTTTCGGGCGACGCCGTCGGAGGGTGCGGAAGGCGGTTATGTCGACGGGGCCGGAAAGCGTGTGGCGCACGGTGTCCGCACTGCGACAGATCGGGTGCCGATAGGAGAGTCCGGTGGTGTCGGAATCGCGTCAGTGAATGAATGGGGGGCGGCGCCATTGCGGTGTCGCGGTCAGAGCGTCACGACGGCGTCTTCGGCGAGGGTGAACAGCCCGGCGTCGAAGACGAGCGTCTTGAGCTTCACACCCTTCGGTACGTCGAAGAAGACGTTCGCTCGCACCGAGTTGCCCGGGTTGATCTCGTCGAGGAACCCCTGAGCGTCGTCGTTGCCGTACATGGCGGCCACCCCGTCGGGCTTGTACTCCCGGCCCTCGCCGTCCTCGGCCCGCAACACGTTGTCGGCGTGGAACATCTGCGCCTTCTTTGTCATGTTCTTGGTGGTGACGCTGACCCGACAGTAGGAGCCCTGCGCCTTCTTGTTGAGGAAGTCGGTGCCGACCTGGGTGAGGCCGCACTTGACGCCGTGCACTGTGAACTGGAAGTCACCCCCGCGTACCGGGTCGCCGACGCCGTACGCCTTCGGCTTCTCCTCCTCGGCGGGCTCGTCCTTCTTCGGCTTCTTCGCCGGTGCACCCTCGTCTGCCGGGGAACTCCCCCCGGTCTCCGGGGACGCGGGGGCGGCGGCAGGGCTGGTGGCGTCACCTGTCGTGGTGTCACCGGTGGCGACGACGGCGATCGCGCCCCCGCAGCACAGGACGACGACTGCGGCCACTCCGACGAGTACCGGCACGAGCCAGCCCCTGCGGCGGGCCGGGGCGGCGCCGGGGACGGGTGCCGGCTGCCAACCGGGAGCCGGGGTGGGCGGGACGTGCGGAGGCTGCCCAAGCGGGCCGGGGTTGCTCATGACGGGTTGACTCCCAAGTCGGACGGTCCCCTGTGGACGTCAGGGTGACCCGAAAGACCGTGTCACAACGCCCTCGTCGGTGCCATGTCCGCCGGTGTCCGCTAGACGACTGTCGATCACGTTCCTTTCAGGCGAGTCGCTGATCCTCGGTCGGTCCCTCGGGTGCCCGGTGACGACCGACCGTCGGGGCGGCCGGCGAACCGCCTGTCGGGGGAGGGCCGTCGGGTCCGACCCGACGAACGTGTCGGTGGTGAAGATCGACATCAGGTCGGGTCCGGGTGTCGACACGGGTCCTCGGGTGCCCGAGGCGGTCCGTCCGGCGTGGTGGCCGCCGGCCGGGGTGCCGGGGTGCGGGGATGCGGCGGTGCGTCACTGGTGGGTCGGTCCGACGACGACGGCGGCCCGTGGTGGCACCCGGTTCGGGTGCCAC
>NZ_JBEPEQ010000160.1:0-9908 GCF_040300925.1 Micromonospora sp. NPDC000207 | reverse complement strand
CGGTGGTGACCGTCGTGAGGGCGGCTTCCGCCGCGAGGGTGGCTTCGGCGGCGACCGCCGTGAGGGCGGTTTCCGCCGCGACGACCGTGGCGACGGTGGCAACCGTGGCGGCGACCGTCGTGAGGGCGGCTACCGGGGTGACCGGGACGGCGGACAGCGGGGCGACTCCGGTCGGGGACGCTTCGACAGGTCGTCCGACGGGCGGGACAGCTACCGCGACAGGCCGCGACGGGACGACCGGTCCGACTCCGGCGACCGTCGCCGCGAGGGCGGCCAGGAAGACCGTGCCGGAGGTACGTCGGCACCGGAACTGCCCGACGAGATCGTCGCGTCCGACCTCGACCAGGCGGTCCGGGCCGAGCTGCTGTCGTTGGCCAAGCCGGTGGCGGAGAGCGTCGCCCGGCACCTGGTGGCGACCGGCGCCCTGATCGACGAGGACCCGGAGGGGGCGCTGGCTCACGCACTGGCTGCCCGTCGTCTGGCCTCCCGCATCTCGGCCGTTCGGGAAGCGGTCGGGCTGGCCGCGTACCACGCCGGTGAGTGGCAGACCGCCATCGCCGAGCTGCGCACCTACCACCGGATGACCGGCGAGCAGAGCCATCTCGCGGTGATCGCCGACAGCGAGCGGGCGCTCGGCCGTCCGGAGCGGGCCATCGACCTGTTCCGGGGTGCCGACCAGGAGAAGCTGGACCGGTCCGTGGCGACCGAGCTGCTGATCGTGGCCGCCGGGGCTCGGGGGGATCTGGGGCAGAAGGACGCGGCCGTGGCGATGCTGCAGGTTCGCGAGTTGACCGCCGAGGCCACCGAGCCGTGGACGGCGCGGCTGCGGTACGCGTACGCCGACGCGCTGCTCTCCGTCGACCGGCGGGAGGAGGCCCGGGAGTGGTTCTCCCGAGCGGCCGAGGTCGACGTCGACGGTGAGACGGACGCTGCCGAGCGGCTGCTGGAGCTCGACGGCGTGCTGATCGAGGGCGACGAGGAGGCCGACGACGAGGACGTCGCCGGTCCCGACGCGGAGTCCGACCGGGACGACCGGGCCGACCGGGACGGTGAGGAGGCGGACGGCGAGGTGGCCGGCACCGCCGCCGAGGACGAGACCGGTGACAGCGACGTGTCGGTGGATCCTGCCGCTGCGGTGGACCGGGACGGGGACTCCGAGCCGCGTGTCGAGGACTCTGCGGACGTCGACCGGGTGCCGGCCGACGAGGACGGCCCGGACTCCGGTTCGGACCCGGCCGACCGCACCGACGAGTCGGGGACGACGGCGACCGGTCCGGCCCCGGCCGAGGGGCGGGTCGACCCGGCGGCGGACCAGCGGTGAGTGACCTCTCCGGCGGGCCGCTGGCCGACGACTACCGGCTGGTCGTCTTCGACCTCGACGGGGTCATCTACCTGATCGACAGGCCCATTCCGGGTGCCGTCGAGGCGGTCGGTCGGCTGCGGGCCGAGGGGCGGGAGATCGCGTACGCCACGAACAACGCTTCGCGGCGCTCCAGCGAGGTGGCGGAGATGCTCAACGGAATGGGCGTCTCCGCCCGCACGGAGGAGGTGCTCACCTCGGCTGCCGCTGCGGCGCAGCTGCTCGGGGAGCGGTTCCCGGCCGGTTCCGCGGTTCTGGTCGTCGGTGCCGACGCGCTGCGCGCCGAGGTCCGGGCGGTGGGGCTGAACCCGGTCGGGCGTGCCGACGACGCCCCGGTCGCTGTGGTTCAGGGTGGCGGTTCGCAGGTCGGCTGGACCGATCTGGCCGAGGCCACGATCGCGGTCCGGTCCGGGGCCACCTGGATCGCCACGAACACCGACCGGACGTTGCCCAGTGGGCGGGGCCCGCTGCCTGGCAACGGCTCGCTGGTCGCGGCGGTGGGTACCGCGTTGGGGCGGGACCCCGACCTGGTGGTGGGCAAGCCGGAACCGGCGTTGTTCACCACGGCGTCGCGCCGGGCCGGTTCGGGGCGTGCCCTCGTGGTCGGCGACCGCCTGGACACCGACATCGAGGGCGCCTGCCGGGCGGGCCTCGACAGTCTGCTCGTCCTGACCGGGGTCAGCGACGTGGCGGAGCTGCTCTCCTGCGGTCCCGAGCGCCGACCCACGTACGTGGCGTTCGACCTGGCCGGGCTCTTCGACCCGGCGGCGGTGGTCCGGGTGACCCCGGGCGCTGACGGAACTCTTCCGACCGGTGGCGGCTGGTCGGTGTCCGTCGGGGGCGACGGCTGGGAACTCGTCGGCTCCGGTAGGGCGTTGGACGCGTTGGCGGTGCTCTGCGCCGCAGCCTGGTCCACGACGGGGCTTCCCGTGTTCCGTGCCGGGTCTCCGGCGGCGACGCAGGCGTTCGCTGAGTTGGGGCTGACTGTGTGATCGGTGGCCGCCGTCGACGACGACGGCGGCCACCGCACCGGGCAGGGGAGCCCTGCTCAGAGCAGTTTGCGGAGCTTCATCAGGTCGAACGGGTTCGCCTTGATCGACACTCGGCGTGCGGCGAGGGCCTTGGTGATCTCAAGTTCACCACGGACCAGGGCGAGCAGGTCGTCACCGGTGCTGCTGAGGGCGATCTTCGCCTTCGGGTCGTCGCCCTCGGTCAGTCCGACCAGCCGTCCGCCGGTCAACCGGCCGTGGAAGGCGGTGTCCAGGTCGGTGATCCGGCAGACCAGGGTCCGGTCCAGGTCGATCCGGTCCCGCACCGTGGCGGCGTTGCGGTCCAACCGGGCGGCGAGTTCCTCCAACGCCTGCCGACACTCGTCCACGCTGGCCACCGTCGCCTCCTCACACCGCACGCCACACCGTTTCCGGCACCGTACCGCACGGGGGCTCGTGGGCGGCCCGGTAGCGTGGACACCTGCACACCCATCCTCGGAAGGACTCAGGTATGCAGGACGCGTGGCGCGCCTACCTCGAGCTGGCCATGGGCCTGACCGAAGCGCCCCGGAAGAAGGCTCAGGACACCGTACGACGGGTGGTGGGCTCGGGCGGGGCGACGGCGACCCAGCTGCAGTCGCTCGCCGAGGAGTTGGTCTCCACGGGTGCGTCGAACCGGGAGGCGCTGACCAAGCTGGTCCGGTTCGAGGTGGACCGGGCTCTCGGGCTGGTCGGTCTGGCCACCGCCGAGGAGGTCGCCGAGCTCAACCGGCGGGTGCGGGATCTCGAAGGACAGCTGCGTCAGGCCCGTCTCGGCGGTGCCGCACCCGCGACGTCGGCGACCGGTGCGCGGGTCGGTGGCCCGGCGGTGGAGCCGGTCGCCGAGGGGCCGCAGGACGCGCGTGCACCGGGTGCGGCGGTGACCGGGCAGGCCGCCGTGGCGAAGAAGGCGGTGGCGCGGCAGCCCGTGGCGAAGAAGGCAGTCGCGCGGCAGCCCGCCACGAAGGCGGTGGCGAAGAAGGCCGTGGCGAAGAAGGCAGTCGTGAGGCGATCCCCCGGGGACGAGCCGCCGGCCACCGGTGGGTCGGCCGACGAGGCGACGGCGTGACACCGGGGGACGTACCGCGTCCGGGGCCTCGCCCCGGCCTGCCGTCGGCTCCGGCACCGCAGGGCGTGCCGCGACCGGGGGTATTTCCGCGTCCGGGGCCGCCACCGGGCGGGACCCGGGGGTACGACGGGGAGGCCGGGCATCCGGCGGTGGACGCCGCCGTGCAGGCGATGGCCAACGCGGCGACGCTCTCCCCGGCCGACCAGATCGCCCAGTACGAGGCGGCCTACCAGACGTTGAGCGAGACCCTCGCCACCATCGACCGGGCCTGAGGAGAACCAGAACACCGTGGCACGTCGTAACCGGTTGGACGCCGAACTCGTCCGTCGAGGGCTGGCCCGCTCTCGGGAGCAGGCCGCCGTGTTGGTGCAGGACGGTCGGGTCCTGGTGCGTGGGGCGCCGGCCCGCAAGGTCGCGGCCATGGTCGACCCGGCCGATCCGGTGCTGGTCACCGGGGACGACCCGAGCACCGAGTACGTCTCCCGGGGCGGTCACAAGCTGGCCGGGGCGCTGGCGGCGTTCGGTCCGCAGGGGCTGTCGGTGACGGGTCGGCGATGCCTGGACGCGGGGGCGTCGACGGGCGGCTTCACCGACGTCCTGTTGCGTGCGGGGGCGGCGGAGGTGGTCGCCGTGGACGTCGGGTACGGGCAGCTCGCCTGGTCGTTGCGGACCGACGACCGGGTACGGGTGCAGGAACGGACCAACGTGCGGACCCTGACCCCGGAGTCGATCGGTGGTCCGGTGGGCCTGGTCGTGGCGGACCTGTCGTTCATCTCCTTGCGTCTGGTCCTGCCGGCCCTGGCCGGGTGCACCGATCCGGACGGTGATCTGGCCCTGATGGTGAAGCCTCAGTTCGAGGTGGGTCGGGAGGGGGTGGGGGCCGGTGGGGTGGTCCGGGATCCGGCGTTGCGGGCCGAGGCGGTCCTCGACGTGGCGGCCGGTGCGGCCGACCTGGGTCTGGGGTTGGCGGACGTGGCGGCGAGCCCGCTGCCGGGGCCCAGCGGGAACGTGGAGTTCTTCGTGTGGCTGCGCCGGGGGGCGCCGTCGGCGGATCCGGAGCGGGTCCGGGCGGTGGTGGCGGCCGGGCCGGACGGTCCGGTACGGTCCGGCGACCTGGATGCGACTGCCGAGGAGGTTGCGGGGTGAACGCGAGGGGGTCGGCGGATCGGACCGCGTTGCTGGTGACCCACACCGGTCGTCGACGCAGCACCGAACACGCGCGGGCCGTCGCGGCGGATCTGATCGCCGCCGGTTTCGAGGTCCGGGTGGTCGCCGAGGAGGCCGACGACCTGGATCTGCCCGGTGTGGTGCCGATGGCCGGGCTGGAGGCGGCCGAGGGCGCGGAGATCGTGTTCGCGTTGGGTGGTGACGGGACCTTCCTGCGGGCGGCGGAGTTGGCCCGGCCGGCGAAGGTGCCGCTGCTCGGGATCAACCTGGGCAAGGTGGGTTTCCTCGCCGAGGCGGAGATCGACGACCTGGACGTCGCCGTGCGGGACGTGGTGGACCGCAACTACGCCGTGAACGAGCGGCTCACGTTGGACGTGACCGCCGAGTTCGAGGGTGGTCCGACGATCGAGTCGTGGGCGCTCAACGAGATCAGCGTCGAGAAGGGCGAACGGGCCCAGATGCTGGAGTTGCTCGTCGACGTGGACGGTCGGCCGTTGTCGCGGTACGGCTGCGACGGGGTGGTGTGCGCCACGCCGACAGGTTCCACCGCGTACGCGTTCTCCGGCGGGGGCCCGGTGGTCTGGCCGGAGGTGGAGGCGTTGCTGCTGGTGCCCATCAGCGCGCACGCCCTGTTCAGCCGGCCGTTGGTGACCGCCCCCGGGTCGACCTTCTCGATCACCGTGGATCCGTTCACCACGTTGGCGGTGCTCTGCTGCGACGGGCGTCGGGTCTACGACCTGCCGCCGGGGGCGCGGGTGACGGTCCGGCGGGGTGCGCTGCCGGTGCGGATCGTCCGGTTGCAGGACCGGCCGTTCACCGACCGGTTGGTGGCCAAGTTCGATCTACCGGTGCACGGGTGGCGCGGCAACCGTCGGTGACCTGACAGCCGGAGATTCATGTTCGTCGCGAGTCGCGGCATGTGGGCGTGTCCGGGCCGGTCGACCGCCCGACGTGCGGCGTCTCGCGTCGGCGTGTCCGGGGTCGGGACCGTCGGCGGCGCGACGGTGGGCCGCGTCGGCTGGTCAACTGTCGGGGCGCGCGTCTACTGTCGGGTGCTGTGCTGGAAGAGCTACGCATCACCGGACTGGGCGTCATCGAGGACACCACGCTGCCGCTGGCCGACGGGATGAACGTCATCACCGGCGAGACGGGCGCTGGTAAGACCATGGTGGTGACCGGCCTCGGCCTGCTCTTCGGCGGGCGGGCCGACGCCGGACGGGTCCGCGCCCAACCCGGCCGGGCGGTCGTGGAGGGGCGGCTGCGGTTGAGCGGCCGGACGGCGGAGACGGTGCACGCCCGTACCGTCGACGCCGGTGGTGAACCCGACGACGACGGTTCGCTGCTGTTGAGCCGTACGGTCACCGTCGAGGGGCGTTCCCGGGCCTATCTGGGTGGGCGGAGCATGCCGGTGGCGATGCTCGGCGAGGTGGGCGAGCAGGTGGTGGCCGTGCACGGCCAGTCCGACCAGCTTCGTCTGCTGCGTCCGGCCGAGCAGCGGGCGGCGCTGGACCGGTTCGCCGGTCCGGAGCACGAGAAGCTGTTGGAGGCGTTGCGGGAGACGTACGCGGGGTGGCGGCGGGTGGTGGACGACCTGGCCGACCGGCGCAGCAACGCGCGGGCCCGGCATCAGGAGGCCGACCTGCTGCGGCTGGGGCTCGACGAGATCACCCGGGTCGACCCGCAGCCGGGCGAGGACGCCGAGTTGAAGGTGGAGGCGCAGCGGCTGGAGCACGCCGAGGGGCTGCGGACCGCCGCGCAGGTGGCCCAGCAGTGTGTCGCGGGTACGGGGGAGCCCACCGACGAGGTTCCGGACGTCACAGCGCTGCTCGGTACGGCTCGTCGCACCCTGGAGGCGCAGGCCGGCACCGATCCGGCGTTGGGTGAGTTGGCGTCCCGGTTGGAGGAGGCGGCGACCCTGGTCGGGGACGTGGCAGCGGAGCTGTCGACGTATCTGGCGGCGCTGGATGCGGATCCGGCCCGGTTGCAGGTGGTGTACGAGCGGCGGGCGGCGTTGCGGGCGTTGACCCGTAAGTACGCCGACGACGTGGACGGGGTGGTGGCGTGGGCCGAGCGGGCCCGGACCCGGTTGTCCGAGTTGGACACCTCCGACGAGTTCCTCGACGAGTTGGACCGGGAGGCGTCGCGGCTGGCCGGTGAGGTGGCGGAGTTGGCGGGTCGGGTGTCGACGTCGCGTGGGGAGGCGGCGGGGCGTTTCGCCGATCAGGTCACCGTCGAGTTGGCCGGGTTGGCGATGCCGCATGCCCGGATCGAGGTGGCGGTGCTGCCCCGGGCGGCGGGGCGCAGTGAGCCGTCCCTGTCGGTGAACGGTGCCGAGGTGGGTGTCGGTCCGGATGGTGCCGACGAGGTGGAGTTGCGGTTGTTGGCCCATCCGGGGGCGCCGGCGTTGCCGTTGCAGCGGGGGGCCTCGGGTGGGGAGTTGTCCCGGGTGATGCTCGCCATCGAGGTGGTGTTCGCCGGGTCGGGTGGGCCGCCGACGTTGGTCTTCGACGAGGTCGACGCGGGGGTCGGTGGCCAGGCCGCGGTGGAGATCGGCCGCCGGTTGGCCCGGTTGGCCCGTAGTCATCAGGTGTTGGTGGTGACGCATCTGCCGCAGGTGGCGGCGTTCGCGGACCGGCACCTGGTGGTGGCCAAGGACACCGGGGGTGCGGTGACCACGAGCGGGGTGCGGGTGGTGGAGGACACGGCTCGGGCCCGGGAGTTGTCCCGGATGTTGGCCGGTTTGCCCGACTCGGATCTGGGTATCGCTCACGCGGAGGAGTTGTTGGCCGTGGCGGCCCGGGAACGGCGCTTCTGAGCCGGTTTTGTGGGTGCGGGCGCACCGGGCGCGGCCCCGGTGTGCTTCCCTGGGTAGGCGACCCTGCTCAGGCATGTCGCGACGGAATTGCCTTCCTCACATGCCAGGATGGTCAGGATGCGTCTTCCCACCTTGCGCCGCGCCCGGAACGTGGAACCGGGCCGGGTCCTCGGCACCGCGCGTCTCGACCGGCGGACGAAACGGCTGGTCGGGCGGCTCCGGCCCGGTGACATCGCGGTCATCGACCACGTGGACGTCGACCGGGTCGCCGCCGATTCGCTGGTGGCGGTCGGTGTCGCGGCGGTCCTCAACGCCAAGCCGTCGGTCTCCGGTCGCTACCCGAACCTCGGTCCGGAGGTGCTCGTCTCGGCGGGCATCCCGCTCCTCGACGACCTCGGTGAGGGGGTGTTCGAGCGGATCCGTGAGGGTGACGTCGTCCGGATCGAGGGCAACACGGTCTTCGTGGGTGACGAGCCGGTCGCGCACGGCAGTCTCCAGGACGCCGAGACGGTCGCCAAGGCGATGGCGGACGCCCGGGAGGGTCTGTCGGTGCAGTTGGAGGCGTTCGCCGCCAACACGATGGACTACCTGCGGCAGGAACGTGACCTGCTGTTGGACGGGGTGGGCGTTCCGGACATCCAGACGGAGATGTCCGGTCGGCACTGTCTGATCGTGGTCCGGGGGTACGACTACAAGGCCGACCTGGACGTGCTGCGCCCGTACATCCGGGAGTTCAAGCCGGTGTTGATCGGGGTCGACGGTGGTGCGGACGCGCTGGTGGAGGCGGGTTACACCCCCGACATGATCATCGGGGACATGGACTCGGTCACCGACGACGTCCTGCGGTGCGGTGCCGAGGTGGTCGTGCACGCGTACCCGGACGGTCGTGCTCCGGGTCTGGCCCGGGTGAACAGCCTCGGTGTGTCGGCCATCACGTTCCCGGCGGCGGCGACCAGTGAGGACCTGGCGATGCTGCTGGCCGACGAGAAGGGGGCGTCGCTGCTGGTCGCGGTCGGCACCCACGCCACCCTGGTGGAGTTCCTCGACAAGGGGCGCGGCGGCATGGCGTCGACGTTCCTGACCCGGCTCAAGGTCGGTGGGAAGCTCGTCGACGCCAAGGGGGTGAGCCGGTTGTACCGGCAGAGCATCTCCGGGTCGTCGCTGCTGTTGCTGGTGCTCTCGGCGGTGGCCGCGATGGCCTCCGCGGTGACGGTCTCCACCGTCGGCAAGGCATATTTGGGCGTGGTCTCCGAATGGTGGGACAATTTCGTGTTCCAGCTGGGCCAGCTCTTCTAGATCCCGAACCGATAGAGGCTGCAAGCGTGATCAACTTTCGGTACCACGTGGTGTCCCTGACCGCGGTCTTCCTGGCGCTGGCGATCGGGCTGGTGGTGGGTACGGCCGCCCTCAACGGCCCGGTGGTCGACTCGATCAAGGAGCGGGTCAACGCGCTGAGCAAGGACAACCAGCAGATGCGGCAGTCGGTGCAGAACATGCAGAAGGAGCTGGAACAGGAGGAGGAGTTCGCCGCCGACATGGCGCAGGTCTTCCTGCCGGGCCGGCTCACCGACCGTCGGGTGCTGGTGTTGGGCCTGCCCTCGGGGCGGGACCACACGGAGGGCGTGATGCAGATGCTCACCACCGCCGGGGCGAACATCACCGGCCGGGTCGACCTGCAGGACAAGTTCATCGACCCGGAGAACAACAGCAACCTGATGGAGTTGGCGACCGTCGCCGCCCGGCCCACCGCCCCGGCCACCGGTCTGCCCGGCAACGGGCACGGTGTGGAGACCTCCAGCGCGTTGCTGGCCAGCGTCCTGCTCGACCGGCCCGAGGGCGGTACCCCGGTGACCGAGGCCGACCGGCGGGCGGTGCTCGCCTCGTACGTCAACGCCGGGTACGCCGCCAGCGAGGAACGGGTGGCCGGTCCGGCGGAGGCGGTCGTGGTGGTCAGCGGGCAGCCGTACGTGGACAAGGACTTCGGCAAGAAGGACGAGTCGGTGGTGAAGATCGCCGAACAGTTCGACCGGACCGGGGCGACGGTGGTGGCCGGCAACGGGTCGGCCGGGGGGAACCTGGTGGCGATCGTCCGGGCCGACCCGGTGTTGTCCCAGTCCATGTCGACGGTGGACAACGCCAACACCATCCAGGGGCAACTGGTGACGGTCCTGGCGATGGTGCAGCAGTTGACCGAGAAGAAGGCCGGTCAGTACGGCGTGGGCGACAACGCCGCCGAACGGATGCCTAAACTGCCCCAGTGAGCGAACCACGTGACGGCCTGTCCGGAAACCATCCTCTCGTGACGGGAGTGACCCCGTGAGCCTGTTGGGACGGTTGCTGGTCGCCGGTGCCGGTGCAGCCGCCGCGCGGTACCTGCTGCGTGAGGTCCGGACCGCGCCGGTCGGCCCGGACCTGGAGCGGACCAACTTCCGGGGCCGTACCGTCACCCTGGCCGCCGGTCCGGCGCTG
>NZ_JBEPEQ010000159.1:0-9918 GCF_040300925.1 Micromonospora sp. NPDC000207 | reverse complement strand
GCCGCGACGACCGCCTCCCCCGACGCCGCCGCCGGTCTCGCCGAGCGCCTGGGCGACCGGGCCGCCGGAACCTACGCCGACGCCACCGGCAAGATGGTCGTCCCGGTGACCGACGCCGCCGCCGCCCGTCAGGTCGCCGCCAACGGCGCGATCCCGAAGCTGGTCGAGCGCGGCGCCGCCGAGCTGGCCCGGGCCGCCAGCGAGCTGGACCGCTCCATCCACATCCCCGGGACCGCCTGGTGGACCGACCCGACCACCAACCAGGTCGTCGTCTCCGTGGACAGCACCGTGACCGGAGCGAAACTGGAGCGGGTCCGGGCCGCCGCCGCCAAAAGCAACGGCGCGGTACGGATCGAGGCCGAGGCCGGGGTGCTGAGCACCAAGATCTCCGGTGGCCAGGCCATCTACGCCGGTGGCGGAGGACGGTGCTCGCTGGGCTTCAACGTCCGCAGCGGCAGCACCTACTACTTCCTGACCGCCGGACACTGCACGAACATCTCCGCGAGCTGGTTCTCCAACTCCGGGCAGACCGCCACCCTCGGCACCCGTACCGGCAGCAGCTTCCCGGGCAACGACTACGGCATCGTCCGGCACAGCAACGCCGCCAACGCCGCCGGGGACGTCTCCCTCTACAACGGCTCGGTCCGGGACATCACCAGCGCCGGCAACGCCTTCGTCGGACAGTCGGTGCAGCGCTCCGGCAGCACCACCGGGCTGCGCAGCGGCTCGGTGACCGCCCTCAACGCCACCGTCAACTACGCCGAGGGCCGGGTCACGGGCATGATCCGTACCAACGTCTGCGCCCAGCCGGGTGACAGCGGCGGATCGCTGTTCAGCGGCAGCGTCGCGCTGGGCCTGACCTCGGGCGGCAGCGGCAACTGCAGCATCGGCGGAACCACCTTCTTCCAGCCGGTCGGCGAGGCGCTGAGCGCCTACGGGGTCAGCATCTTCTGATCGACCCGCTGGTCGAGGGCACCACACGAACCAGGGCGGGCCGCCGGGACACCCCGGCGGCCCGCCTTCGTGCCCGCCCGACGTACCCGGCTCGGGACCTGTGTCCGGGTCGGGACCTGTGCCTGGCTCGGGACCTGTGCCTGGCTCGGGACCTGTGCCCGGGTCGGGACCTGCGCCGGGGTCGGGGGCCGCGCCGAGCTCGGAACTCAGCTCCGAGGTGCCCGGCTCGGGACACGGTTCGGGGCGGGTGGCCGGAAACGGAAATGGGATGTCCCGAGTCGGGCGAAGGGTTTGACTGGTGCCCGTCCGGTCCCGCGCGGATGTGCCCGGCTGAGGTGAGAAAAAGGGTGTCCTGACAGAATGCGGGGGCAGCCGTTACACGTGAGGAGACACAAGCCAGTGATCCGTACCCATGACGCCGGCAGCCTGCGCGCGAGCGACGCCGGCACGACGGTGACCCTCGCCGGGTGGGTGGCCCGCCGGCGCGACCACGGCGGTGTCGTCTTCGTCGATCTGCGCGACGCCACCGGCGTGGTCCAGGTGGTGCTCCGGGAGGAGGACGCGCACACGCTGCGCAACGAGTTCTGCGTACGGGTGACCGGCGAGGTCACCGTCCGCCCGGAGGGCAACGAGAACCCCGAGCTGCCGACCGGCCGGATCGAGGTGACCGCCGCCGGACTGGAGGTGCTCTCCGAGGCGGCTCCGCTGCCGCTGCCGGTGGACGACCAGGTCGAGGCCGGTGACGACATTCGCCTGCGCTACCGCTACCTGGACCTGCGCCGCAGCGGCCCGGCCCGGGCGATGCGACTGCGGTCCCGGGCCAACCAGCTCGCCCGGACGGTCCTGCACGAGCGGGACTTCCTGGAGATCGAGACCCCGACGCTGACCCGGTCCACCCCGGAGGGCGCCCGCGACTTCCTGGTGCCGGTCCGGCTCCAGCCCGGCAGCTGGTACGCCCTGCCGCAGTCCCCGCAGCTGTTCAAGCAGCTGCTGATGGTCGGCGGGATGGAGCGGTACTACCAGATCGCCCGCTGCTACCGGGACGAGGACTTCCGCGCCGACAGGCAACCGGAGTTCACCCAGCTCGACGTCGAGATGTCATTCGTCACCGAGGACGACGTGATCGACCTCGGTGAGGCGATCGTGTCCACCCTGTGGAAGGAACTGGCCGACTTCGAGATCCCAGGCCCGATCCCCCGGCTCACCTGGCACGACGCGATGGCCCGCTACGGCTCGGACAAGCCGGACCTGCGCTACGGCGTGGAGCTGACCGACCTGACCGAGTACCTGCGCGGCACCGAGTTCCGGGTCTTCGCCGCAGCGATCGCCGCCGGTGGGTACGTCGGCGCGGTGGTGATGCCCGGCGGCGCCGCCCAGACCCGCAAGGAACTCGACGGCTGGCAGGACTGGGCCAAGGCGCGCGGGGCGAAGGGGCTGGCGTACGTCGTGCTCGACGCCCAGACCGGTGCGCCGCGCGGCCCCGTGGCGAAGAACCTCTCCGAGGCGCACCTGGCCGGGCTGGCCGACGCGGTCGGCGCGAAGCCGGGCGACGCGATCTTCTTCGCCGCCAACGCGAACACCCGGGAGGCGCAGGAGCTGCTCGGCGCGGCCCGGATCGAGGTCGCCAAGCGGGCCGACCTGGTCGACGAGAGCGCCTGGGCGTTCTGCTGGGTCGTCGACGCCCCGATGTTCGAGCGGACCTACGACGACAAGGGCCAGGAGACGGGGTGGACGGCGGTGCACCACCCGTTCACGTCGCCGAACGCCGAGTGGGTCGACCGCTTCGAGCAGGCCCCGGACCAGGCCCTGGCGTACGCGTACGACATCGTCTGCAACGGCAACGAGATCGGCGGCGGCTCGATCCGTATCCACCGGGGTGACGTGCAGCGTCGCGTCTTCGACGTCCTCGGGATCACCCCCGAGGAGGCGCAGGACAAGTTCGGGTTCCTGCTGGAGGCGTTCAAGTACGGCCCGCCGCCGCACGGCGGGATCGCCTTCGGCTGGGACCGGGTCTGCATGCTCCTCGCCGGGGCGGACTCGATCCGTGAGGTGATCGCCTTCCCGAAGACCCGGGGTGGCTTCGACCCGCTGACCGGCGCGCCGACCCCGGTCACCGCCCAGCAGCGGCTGGAGGCCGGAATCGACGCCAAGCCCAAGCCGCCGGCCGCCGCCCACACCGGCACCGCCGGCCCGGCCGCCCCGGTAGCCGACCCGACCTGACCCACCCGCCCCTCAGATCGCGGTGATCAAGGGGTTTGCGTCACCGGTCGCCCGCTGGTCCGACGCAAACCCCTTGATCACCTGGAAGGTGACGGTGGTGTGGGATGCGGCTGCTCGTTGTGGGTGCCAGTGGGCATCTTGGAGGGCAGGTGTGCCGGCGGGGCCGGGGTGCCGGGGCGCAGGTGGTGGTGACGTACCACAGGGGTGACCCGCCGCCCGGGGTGCCGAGCCACCGGTTGGACGTCACCGACCGCGAGGCCGTCCGTCGACTGGTCACGCAGGTGCGTCCGGACGCCGTGGTGAGCACCCCCTACCGGTACGGAGACTGGACCGTCACCGCCGACGGCGCGGCACACGTGGCGCTCGCCTGCGCCGAGGTCGGTGCCCGGCTGGTGCATTTGTCCAGTGACGCGCTGCACGCCGGGCGTCCCGAGCCGTACGCCGACCACGAGCCACCCACCCCGATCTTCCCGTACGGCGCGGCCAAGGCGGCGGCCGAGACGGCGGTCCGTGCGGTGGACCCGGGGGCGGTGCTGGTGCGTACCTCGTTGATCCTCGGCGACGCCGACAGCCCGCAGATCCGCCTCTGCCTCGACGCCCTGGCCGGTCGGGCCGCCCTGTACACCGACGAGATCCGCTGCCCGGTCGACGTGGGTGACCTCGCCGACGCCGTCCTGGAACTGGCCGGCACCGATCACGCCGGGCCGTTGAACGTGGCCGGCCCGCAACCTGTCAGTCGGGCCGAACTGGGCCGGTTGGTGGCAGGTCGGTTCGGCCTCGACCCGGCCGGGTTGAGGACCACCACCAGCGCCGGGTCTGCCCCACCACGGCCGGTCGAGGTGCGCCTGGACGTCTCCCGCGCGGTCACCGAGCTGCGGACCCGGCTGCGGGGGGCCGGCGAGGTGCTGGGCGGCTGACCTGCCCACAGGGGAGCGGGCCGGACCGCCACCGGGGCGGGCCGCGTAGCCTCGCCCGGGCCGTTCAGCCTCGCCAGGCCGTTCAGCCTCGCCAGGCCGTTCAGCCTCGCCAGGCCGTTCAGCCTCGCCGGGGCGCGTAGCCTCGCCGGGCCGTTCAGCCTCGCCGGGCCGTCCAGCCTCGTCGGGGCGTTCAGTCCTCGGCGAGCCGGACCGAGCTGCGGGCCACGACGTGCCGGAAACCCAGCCGCTCGTAGAGCCGGATCGCCCCGACGTTGTCCGTGTACACCCCGAGGGCGACCTGGTCGTACCGGTCGAACAACCGGCGGGCCATCCCCGCCGTCAGCGCCGCGCCCAGGCCCCGTCCCCGGTCGCCCGGGGCGACGACCAACCCGGCGACGAACCCGATGTCACCCTGGCTCCGGTCCGCCCCGGCGGCGACGAGGCGGTCGCCGTCGCGGATGCCGTACCAGTCGACGATCCGGGGGTCACCCGGCCGGGAGGTGGTGGTGGGGAAGGCGACGTCGATCAGCTCGGTCAGGGAAGGGCCGTCGGCCTCGCCGAGCCGGACCACCCGGTCCTGGTCGGTCTGGTCCGGCGGGGGCGCGTCGGCCCACCGGAACTCCCACTGGTCGACCCGGGTCGCGGCGAGCCGACCGGCGAGGGACCCGGGGTCGAGACCGGGCAGGTGCAGCCACTGTCCGGGGTGCACCACACCGGCGGCGACCAGGTCGACGAAGATCTCCACGGCCGCGTCGGGCGAGCCGACGGCGTTGCCCGCCGGTCCCGGCCCGGGACCGGGCAGCCAGGCCACCGCGCCGCCGTGCCGGTATCCGCGTACCTCGCTGCCCCGCCGCAGACCGTGTCGGGCGTACGGATGGTGACCGGCGGCTTCCAGGAGAGCGGCCCGGCCGGTGAGAACCTGGTCGGTGGTGAGCACGACCGTCAGCCTAGAAGGTCCCCCGGGGGCGGCCGGCGGGCGACCGGAACGCCGTCGGGAACGACGTCCGGGTCCAGGATGGAGATTGACGCGGGGACCGTTCGGGTACATCGAGTGCGACCTACTGGTAACCCCCACCGGAGGACCTCATGCTCGCCATCGTCGCGGCCGTCGTGTTCGGCTTCGCGCTCCTGCTCGACCTGACCGGCACCACGCTCGGCGCCCCGGACCTGTTCGACTGGAACACCCTGGTGTTGATCGGACTGCTCCTGCTCGCACTGCACCTGGCCGGCGTCGGCAGCCGGGTCGGTGGCTGGTCCCGGGGCCGTGGTCGGGGCCGCGGCTGACCGACAGTGATCAACACCGGGTCGGGTCCGCGCCGCGCTTCCGAGCGTACGGACCCGGCCCGGTACTGTTCATCCGATGGAGTCCGACGCCCTCTTCACCCTCGGTGAGCCCACCGGAGCGCCCGGAGCGCCCGGCGGGACCTCCGGTGCGTCGGCGACCGGTGTCGACGGGTTCACCGCGGTGACCGCCGACGCTCCGTTGCCGGTACGGATGCGCCCGACCGGGATCGACGAACTGGTCGGTCAGGACCACCTTCTCGCCCCCGGCGCGCCGTTGCGGCAACTGGTCGGGGGTGTCACGCCGATGTCGGTGATCCTCTGGGGACCGCCGGGCAGCGGGAAGACCACCATCGCCCACCTGGTGGCGCGGGCCACCGACCGGCGTTTCGTCGCGATGTCCGCCCTCTCGGCAGGGGTGAAGGACGTCCGGGCGGTGATCGACACGGCGCGGCGGCAGCGCCGCAGCGGGGGCCCGCCGACCGTCCTCTTCATCGACGAGGTGCACCGGTTCAGCAAGACCCAACAGGACTCCCTGCTCGCCGCCGTCGAGGACCGGACGGTCACCCTGCTCGCGGCGACCACCGAGAACCCGTACTTCTCTGTCATCTCGCCGCTGCTGTCGCGGTGCGTGCTGCTGACCCTCCAACCGCTCGACGACGCGGCCGTACGCGGCCTGTTGCGTCGGGCGGTCACCGACGACCGTGGCCTGGCCGGCACCCTGACCCTGCAGACCGAGGCCGAGGAACACCTGGTACGCCTCGCCGCAGGCGACGTCCGCAAGGCGTTGACCGCCCTCGAGGCGGCTGCCGCCTCGGCCACCGCGCTCGGTGCCGACGTCATCGACCTGACCACCGCCGAGCAGGCAGTCGACGTGGCGGCGGTCCGCTACGACCGCGACGGTGACGCCCACTACGACGTGACCAGCGCCTTCATCAAGAGCATGCGGGGCTCGGACGTGGACGCTGCACTGCACTGGCTGGCCCGGATGCTGGTCGCCGGGGAGGACGCCCGGTTCATCGCCCGCCGACTCGTCATCTTCGCCAGCGAGGACGTCGGGATGGCCGACCCGGGTGCGTTGGGGGTGGCCACCGCCGCCGCGCACGCAGTGGAGTACGTCGGCCTGCCGGAGGCTCAGCTGAACCTCGCCCAGGCGGTGATCCACCTGGCCACTGCACCGAAGTCGAACTCGGCCACCACCGCCATCGGGGCCGCGATCGCCGACGTACGGGCCGGTCGGGGTGGGCCGGTGCCGCGCGGTCTGCGCGACGCCCACTACTCCGGGGCCCGAGGGTTGGGCCACGGCACCGGCTACCGGTACCCACACGACGACCACCGGGGCGTCGTCACCCAGCAGTACGTACCTGACGATCTTGTCGGTACCGACTACTACCGTCCGAGCGGACACGGTGCCGAACGTTCCGTCGGCACCCGGTTGCCGTTGCTGCGGCGCATCGTCCGGGGGCTGCCCGGTTCGGTCTCCCGACCGGACGGCGGTGCCGGGACGGAGCGGGCCGGCAGCGCCGCCGAGCAGAACGACAGTCGGTCGGGGACATCGGTCCCCGACGCGGCTCAGGAGGGCGGCGACGCCGTCGGGGAGGGTCAGGAGTGAGATCGCGGGGTTCCGAGCGACCGGAGGACGGCCCGGAGGAGCGGCGTGATCCGCGCGCCAAGGGGCGTCGTTGGGGCCGAGGCAGGGCAGAGGCCGAGCCGGAGCCGGAGTCGGGCGAGGAGTTCGGCTGGATCGACGACCTGCGGTCGGCGAAACAGGAGAGCGGTGATCTCGGACCGGGGGGCGATCGCAACTTCGGGCCACCCCCACCGGCTGTCCCGCCACCGCCCGGGCGGCCCATCCCGGCCGGTCCGCCGGGGCCGCCTCCCATTGCCGGTCCCGGTGCCGGGGCTCCCCTGCCGCCGCCCGGTGCACCGGGGCCGGACGGCCACCCCGGGGGCGATCCGTCGGCTCGTCGTCCGGGTGCCGGACCGTCGGGTCCTCCGCGTCGCGGCGTCGTACCGCCGGTGTCGCGTCCGGGCCCGGCTGCGGCCCCCGGCGGCCCCGCCGACGTCCCACCCGGGCCACGCCCCGGGGTGGTCCCGGTCGCGGGCACTCGCCCGGCGGGTCCGCCCGCCGCCCCGGCTCCCCACGACGGCGTACCTCCGGAACCGGCGCCGGGCCGCCCGCCGTATCCGCAGGGCGGGCCGCCGCACGACGGCCCCGCGAACCACCCCGGCCAACTGCCCCCAAGGGTCCCGCCGCCGACGGCCCAGTCGGCACCGGTGCCTCCCGGAGCCCGCCACCAGCCGGGTCACCCGAATCAGCCGAACGAGACGGGTCACCCGAACCAGCCGGGCCGCCCGGATCAGCCGGGCCGCCCGGATCAGCCGGGCCGCCCGGATCAGCCGGGCCGCCCGGGACGCCCGGACCCGTCAGGGCGGCACCCGGAGCCGATGTCCGGACCGCGCCCGAGGCCGGAACAGGCGGCGGGCCCGTCCCTCGGCCGGGTCGCCCCGCCGCCCGGCGACGGGCCGGTCGGCGGGCCCCCGGCGGCGCGCGCCGCAGTCCCTCCCGCCTCCCGTCCGGAGCCCCCGCAGGACCAGGCCGGGCCGCACCAGGCCGGGCCGCCGCACCAGGCTGGATCGGGCCGACCGGCGGGACCGCCTCCCGGGCCGCCGCCCCGCCGGGGTGGGCCGGAACCGGGCCGGTCCGACGCGGGTGGCCCCCGGCGTCGACCGGACGGCCCGTGGCCCGGCGCACCGGTGCCCCCTCGGGAGCCGCACCCCGCCGGCCCGCACCCAGCCCCAGGGCCGCCGCACTCCACCGCCCGCCCACACGAGGCTGCCGGGCCGGACCCGGCCGTCCGAACGCCGGAACCGGGCCCCGGCGGGGCGCGCCCGGAGCGGGTGACGCCGCCGGAACCGCCTCGGCCGCCTGCGGCCCGACCGGTCCCCTCGACGGGGGAGCCCAGCGATCGACCTCAGCCCGGTGCGGAGGAGCCGCCGGCACGTCGACCTGTCGGCCGACGCCGGGCCGCTGAGCCGCCCGAGCCGGAGACCCCCGGTGCGGAGCCCGCCACCACGGCTTCGCCGTCTCCTGCCCCGGGTCATGCGTCGACCCCGCCCCGACCTGGCGGTCCGCCGCCGCAGTCGTACCCGACCGACGGCCCGCCGGTGCCGCGTACCGGCAACCGGCCCGAGACGCCGCGCTCGGTGCCCGGACCGGGTGCGCCACGCCCGGCTGACGGCCCCCCTGTGCCGCGTACCGGCGATCCGGGCGAGACGCCGCGCCTGGGCGCTGTCCCGGACGTGCCACGCCCGGCCGACGGCCCGCCGGTGCCGCGTTCGGGGAACGCCCCCGAGGTCCCGCTCTCGGGAAACGCTCCGGAGGCCCCCCCTCCGGGTCACGCGCCGCAGGTCCCGCCCTCGGGCAACGCGCCGCAGGTGCCGTCGCCGGGGACGACCTCGGCGGGCCGGGCGAGCGCCGGTGGTCCCGGCCCGACGCCGGACGTCGACGACTCCGGTCCGCTTCCCGGCCGGAGGCCCACCGGCGGATCGGCGGACCCTGCGCAGCCCGGTGCCGTTGCGGCCGGTGTGCCGCCACGTCGCGGCGGCGGCCGTCGCCGCGCCCCCGAAACCGACGAGGACTCCGGTACGGGACACCGGGGCGCAGCATCCGGCGAGTACCCGCCGGACCGGGTCCCCTCGCTGCGCCCGGCGGGGGAGGAGTCCACGGGTTCCCACTCCGCCCCGACGTCGGACCCCGGTCGGGCCCGACCGGGTACGCAGCGGCCCTGGCCGGGCGGGACGGACCGGGCGGCGGGTTCCGCTCGACCGGGCACCGACCCGAACCCGGACGGGCGTCCGGTGCACCGCCCCACCTCGGGGCGGGCCGCGCCACCCGCCGCCCCCGGCACCGAGCCCAGCGGTGGGTACCCGTCGCTGCGGTCGCCCAGTGGTGGTCATCCCACTGTGTCGCCGCCGACGGGCGGCCAGTCGTCGTTGCGGTCGCCCAGTGGTGGTCATCCCACTGTGTCGCCGCCGAACGAGGGCCGTCCGCCGGCCCGTCGGCCGGACGGGGCGCGTCCGCCGATGCGCCCTCCCACCGGGGAGCAGCCGGTGGTCCCCACGCCCGACGCCGGGCGCGGGACCGGGCCGACCTCGACAGGTGTCGCCACCCCGACCCCGCCCGGTGGTCCTCAGGCGGGCCGTGCGCCCGCCCCTGAGCAGCCGCCTGCCTCCGGCGACGGGGGTACGGGCAGCCGGAGACCGGGACGCCCCCCGGGCCAGCCGGAGCACCACGGCCGCGACCAGCCGGATGGCGGTCCTCCGCCCCGCCGGCCCGGTCACCCCGACGGGGACCGTCCGATCGCTGCGGCGGCCGTGCCGCCGCCGTCGGCTGCCCGGGCGGCGGCGTCGGTGCGCCCCGTCGACCCGCAGGGCCGAGCCACCCCGCCGCCGCCCCGGGACCCGGGGCGGCCCGAGGCCGGACCCGCGCCGAAGCCCGGCCGTCCGGATGGTCCGCCGCCGCCCCGTCCGGCGACGGGTACGG
>NZ_JBEPEQ010000158.1:0-9997 GCF_040300925.1 Micromonospora sp. NPDC000207 | reverse complement strand
CCCCGGCTCGCCTCACCCCCCCCCCGGCCCCCCACCCCCGCGCCCCCGGTGCGGCGCCGCCCGCCGGCCCGGGGGCCGGGCCGGCAGCTGTGCTACCTCTACCGGCTACGGCCCGGGGCCGAGGCCGAGTACGAGCGCCGGCACGCCGAGGTCTGGCCGGAGCTGCTCGACCTACTCGACGAGGCCGGCCTGTACGACTACACCATCTACCGGCACGGGCTGCTGCTGATCTGTGTGCTGCGGACCCGGTGGGGCTTCGACCACGCCAGCCGGGTCACCGGCGACGCCCAGGTGCAGGCCCAGTGGACGGCCTCGCTGGCGCACCTCTTCGCCGAGATCGCCGACGCCGACGGCGAGCCACTGTGGGCGAACCCGGTCTTCCACCATCCCGGCTGCTGACGGTGGGGTCGCGCCGCAGCCGGACAACCCTGGCGATGCCTCGTCATCGCGGGTGCCCGAGCGGGGTGAGTCGCCTCGCGACCCCACCCGTTGCTCATCTCCTGGTCGACCGTGAATCGGTGGGATTCATCCGGTGGCCGTGGTCGGCAGGCAACGCGTACGAGGAACTGCGCTGACTGGGGCCGGGGTCTCCCGTCTGCAAGGATGCGTACTCGGCGACGGTCGGGGCCTTCTCGGTACCGGCTCCCCGACGGGGATTCGGTACTCGCCTCCGCTCCGCCCAGGCCGGCACGGGTAGTCCCTGGGACTCGAACTTCTCCCTAGCCACTTTGCGTGCATTCTTCTGTGCAGCCGGAGTGAGTCGTTCGTAGTCGTTGGGACGGCCGTCGGCCCCACGTTCGTGGTGAGACACTCTCCTGTTCTGGGCCCAGACCGGCACGGGTAGTCCCTGGGACTCGAACTCGTCCCTGACCTGCTTGCGTGCACTTCTCTGTCCAGCCGGAGTGAGTCGTTCGTAGCCCTCGGGAGGGCCGTCGGCTCCACCGACGCGAGACTCTCGCTGCCTCTGTGCCCAAGCCGGCACAGGCTTTCCTTGAGACTCGAAGTAATCTCGAACCGCTTTACGCGTTCGGTACTGATTCTTGTCGGACATTTCATCGTAGGATTCCGGAGGCCCGTAGGGATATGAGGATTCGGATGCGTCGGGGGCAGGCGTATCGTAGGAGTCCGCAGGCTCGTAGGGATATGAGGATTCGGGTGCGCCGGGGGCAGGCGTATCGAACTGAGGGTCATGGCCCCAATGTGGAGATTGTGGGGCGGGGGCGTAGTCCCAATCTGCGGGTGGAAACTCTGTCTCTGGGACGTCTGTCTGGTCGGAGCTGTTCACTGGACCTCGTTCCTTCTGCTGCGGGGTGGGGTTCTTGATGTCCACTATGTCATGTGCTGGGGGCCTTCATTCCCACGCCTCCCAGCGTGCAGGTCCACCAGGTCAGCCCTTGTTTGGCGGTCGCGGCGGATGCGGGGCGCGTTCGTGGTGCGGGACGGCGAGGATGTTCGACGGCTAGCCCGATACGGACGATGGCCGACACCGTGCCTCGCACGCGCCACCGCTACAGCCTGACCGGCGCAACGCCGCTCGACCGACATACCGGACGCCGGGTCACCCACGCCGGGAACGTTCGGGAGTCCAGGCCCTAGACGGCGTAGGCGACGGAGCCGTCGGCGCGCAGGGGGATCTGGTGGAGCGGTCGGCCGCTCAGGTCGAGGGGGGTCTCGTCGGTGAGGTCGAGGGTGACGCCGAGACCGGGCTCGGTGGGGACGGGCAGGTATCCGCCGTCGCGGCGGACGCAGGGCCGGGCCGGTCCGTCGGCGAGGGCGTCGTCGAGGGGGGAGTACTCCTGGGTGACGAAGTTCGGGATCGCCGCGTCGAGGTGCACCGAGGCCATGGTGAGCAGCGGGCCGAGACAGTTGTGACTGACCACTGCGGCGTGGTGGGACTCGGCCAGGGCGGCGATCTTGCGGGCGTGGCTGATCCCACCGGCCAGGCCGAGGTCGGGGCGGACGTACTGGGCGCCGCCCTGGGCGAGCAGCTCCTTGAACTCCCAGATGGTGTGCAGTCGTTCCCCGTTTGCCATCGGGACGCCGAGGGCCCGGCGGGCGACGGCGGCCTGGCTGCTGACGCTGTCGATCTGGACGGCGTCCTCGACCATCAGCGGCAGCAGCCGACCGACCGCCGGTACGACCGCCTCGGCCTGCAACGGGGTCAGCTTGCGGTGCAGCTCGATGAGCAGGTCCACGTCCGGGCCGACCGCCTCCCGGACGGCGGCGGTGGTGGCCTCGGTCTCGGTGACCAGGCGGGCCAGCGACAGGTCGCCGTAGTCGGCGGGCAGCGGGTCGAACTTCACGGCCGTGAAACCGTCGGCGGCGGCGGCGGTGGCCTGGGCTGCCAGGGCCTCGGCACCGGTGCCGGGCAGCAGCAGGTGCAGTCGGATCCGGTCCCGGACCCGCCCGCCGAGCAGCTGCCAGACCGGCACGTCGAGGCGCTTGCCGAGCAGGTCCCACAGGGCCAGGTCGATGGCGGAGACGGCGGCGGTGAGGACGGACCCCCGGAACGGACCCATCCGGTAGAGGTGGTGCCAGTGGTGCTCGATCCGGTTCGGGTCGGCACCGAGCAGGTACGGCCGGAAGGTCTCCACGACCGCGTGCACCGCGCCGGGGTATCCCCAGCAGGCGGACTGGCCGACGCCGACCAGCCCGGCCGAGGTGTGTACCGCGACGAAGTGCGCGTCGCCGCGTACCACCGACTCGACGGCGGTGATCTCCATGCTGCCCCCAAATTAGAGCCCTATAACGGCCACAAACTTGCTCCTGCACTCTTCCATAGCATGATGTCCCTGGTCTAGGCTCCAATCCGAACGAGCCGGAATAGGGCTCTAAATCTTCTCTGGGGGTGTGATGGGTCTGCCGGACGACTACCGGGCGATGGCCCGGATCCGCCGGTTCGAGGAGCGGCTGGCCGCCCTCAAGGACGACGGCGAGATTCCGGGCTCGATCCACCTGTGCAACGGCCAGGAGGCCATCCCGGTCGGGGCCGCCCGCGCGCTGCGCGACGGCGACCACGTCACAGCGACCTACCGTGGGCACGGGTGGGCGTTGGCCCGAGGCGTGGACATGGCCGGGCTGTTCGCCGAGATGATGGGGCGCGACTCGGCGGTCAACGGGGGCCGGGCCGCCTCGCCCTACCTGTCCGACCCGAGCCGGTGGTTCATGGGGGAGAACTCCATAGTGGGTGCCGGGGTCCCGATCGCCACCGGGGCCGCGCTCACCGCGCAGCGCACCGGCAGCGGTGCGGTCTCCGTGGTCACCATCGGTGACGGTGCGATGAACCAGGGCAACGTGCACGAGGCGATCAACCTGGCCGCCGTGCTCGACCTGCCGCTGGTGGTGGTCGTGGAGAACAACGTGTACTCGGAGATGTCCCGGATCGAGGACATGGTCCGCATCCGTCAGCTCGCCGAGCGGGCCGCCGGCTACGGCATCCCCGGCCGGGTCGTCGACGGCAACGACGCCGACGCGGTCGCCGACGCCCTCACCGAGGCGGTGACCCGGGCCCGGGAGGGCTCCGGACCCTCCATCGTGGAGGCCATGACCGAGCGCCTGGTCGGCCACTACAGCGGAGACGTGCAGCACTACCGGCCGGCCGGTGAGATCGCCTCGGCCCGCGAACGGGAGCCGCTGGCCCGCATCCGGGCCGCCGCCGACGCCGAGCTGACCGCCCGACTCGACGCCGTCGACGCCGAGGTGGAAGCCGAGGTGGAGGCTGCCGTCACCGCCGCCCGCGAGGTGCCGTACCCGGATCCGGCGACCGTCAAGGAGCACGTCTATGTCTGAGTCGCTGCGCTACATCCAGGCCGTCAACGCGGCCCTGACCTGGGCGCTGGACACCCGGACCGACACCGTCTACTTCGGTGAGGACGTCGCCCTGCCCGGCGGGCCGTTCGGGGCCACCAAGGGGCTGCACAAGCGGTTCGGCTCGGACCGGATCTTCGACACCCCGATCTCCGAGACCGGGTTCCTCGGCATGGCGCTCGGGTCGGCGATGACCGGCCTGCGGCCGATCGCCGAGATCATGTACGCCGACTTCTCGTTCGTGGCGATGGACCAGATCGTCAACCAGATCGCCACCATCCGTTACTCCAGCGGCGGCCGGTGGAAGGCCCCGCTGGTGATCCGGATGCAGCAGGGCTACTCCCCGGGTGCCTGCGCCCAGCACTCGCACTCGCCCGAGGCGTACTTCGCGCACACCCCGGGGCTGCGGGTGGCCCTGCCGTCCACCCCCGACGACGCGTACCAGATGTTGCGCACGGCGGTGACCAGCGACGACCCGGTGGTGGTCGCGGAGGCCCGGATGCTCTACCCGACGAAGGGCCCGGTCCGCACCGACGCACCGGTCGAGCCGGTCGGCGGTGCCCGGGTGGTCCGGGAGGGCACCGACGCGACGGTGGTGGCCTGGTCCCGGATGGTCCCGGCGGCCCTCGCGGCGGCCGGGACGCTCGCCGAGGAGGGCATCGAGACCGAGGTGATCGACCTGAGGTGGCTCAACCCCCTCGACTTCGACACCGTCGGCGCGTCGGTGTCCCGCACCGGCCGGTTGGTCGTCGCCCACGAGGCGAACCTGACCGGCGGGTTCGGCGCGGAGATCGCCGCCCGGGCGGCCGACGAGTGCTTCGCCGACCTGCGGGCCCCGGTGGCCCGGGTGGCCACCCCGGACGTGCCGATGCCGGCGGCCCCCGCGTTGCAGAAGGCCGTCGTGCCCGAGGCGGCGCACGTCGTCGAGGCGGTCCGTCGGACGGTTCGACGGTGACCGGCGGCACCCCGGCGGCCGGTCTGCTGGCCGGCCGCCGGGTGGTCGTCGTCGGCGGTGCCTCCGGCATCGGCCTGGCCACCGTCCGGGCCGCCGCTGCCGCCGGTGCGGCGGTGGCGGTGCTCGACGCCGACGCCGGGGGCGCGGCGGGTGCCGCCGAGCAGGCCTGCGCCGTCGGGGTGCGCGCCTGCGCCCACGCCGTCGACGTCACGGTCGAGGCACAGGTCGCCGAGGCGCTCGACGCCGCCGCCGTCGACCTCGGCGGAGTCGACGCGGTCCTGCACGTCGCGGGCATCATGCGCGGGCAGGGCACCGACGTCGCCGACCTGTCGGAGCAGCTGTGGCAGCGGGTGATCGCCGTCAACCTCACCGGCCCGTTCCTGGTCGCCAAACACGCGGTACGGCACCTGACCGGCGGCGACGGGGTCCTCGTCCTGGTCGGGTCGAAGGCGGGCGTACTCGCCGGAAGCGGGTCGGTACCCTACGGCGCGAGCAAGGGAGGACTGCACGGCCTGGCGTTGACACTGGCCCGCCAGCTCGGTCCACGCGGGATCCGGGTGCACACGCTCTGTCCGGGCGACATCGACACACCGCTGATGCGGCGGTCGCTGGACGAGGCGCGGGCCAACGGCACCGACGGCGGCCAGGTGGCCCGGATCGAGGCGGCCCTGGGTCACCCCGAGGACGTGGCGTCGGTGCTGACGCTGCTGGCCGCACCGGTCAGCGCCGGCATCGCCGGCACCGTCTACACCGGCTGAGCAGCCCGACCGGACGGCCAGGGCGACGACGTGGAGGCAGCATCGTGATCGGGATCATCGGCCCGGAGGACTCGATCCGGCTCGTGCAGGAGGTGGCGCAGGGGGAGGGGCGCGCGGAGGAGGTGACCGCCAGGGCGTACACCAACCCCGAGCAGGCGCCCGAACTTGCCCGGGAGTTGGACGGGCTGTGCCAGGTGCTGCTGTTCACCGGGCGCATCCCGTACGCCTTCGCCGCCGCCACCCCGGGGCTGCGCGCCGAGATCGACTACATCCGGCACGCCGGGATCGACCTGTACCGGACCCTGTCCCGGATGCTGCTCGCCGGTGGGGGACGCCTGCCCCGGGTCAGTGTGGACACCATCGAGGCGGACACCGTCCGGGAGACCTACCACGACATCGAGGTGACCCCGCCCACCGAGATCCTGCCCATCGCCGACTCCTCCGGGCTGCTCTTCTCCGGGCTGGCCGAGATCACCGCGTACCACCGGGAGCGCTACGCCTCCGGGGCTGTCGAGGCCTGCCTGACCTGCCTCGGTGCGGTGCACCGGGAACTGCGCGACTCCGGGGTCCCGGTCTGGCGTGTCGAGCACACCCGGGCCTCGGTCCGCGACGCGCTGCGTCGGGCCTGGCAGGCCGCCGAGGTACGCCAGTCCCGGGCCACCCAGATCGCCGTGATGATGATCGAGGTGCCGGAGTCCGCAGGTCGTCAGGTGGACCCCTACCAGGCCGAACGGCAGCGGCTGCGGCTGCGGGAGGCGCTCCTGGAGCACGCCGAGCGGATGCGCGGGCGGTTGGGGACCATCGACGACCGGACCCTGCTGATCACCACCACCCGGGGCACAGTGGAGAGCGCCATCGCCCGACACCGCGCCGGGCACGCCTCCCTGCTCACCCTGCGCGGGGTCGACGGCGAGCACACCGTCGGCTTCGGCGCTGGCACCACCATCGCCGCCGCCGAGGCCAACGCCCGCCAGGCGCTCGCCCTCGGGCGGGGTGGGGACACCCACGTCGTCTTCCCCGACGGGGACATCTACTCCACCCGGTCCAGCCAGGTCAAGCAACGCCTGCGGGAGACCGCCCCGGGGGTGCTGCGCGTCTCCGAGCAGCTGCGGCTCGGGCCGCTGTCCACCCGACGGCTGCTGGAGGCGCTGCACCAGATGGACCCCAACGAGGTGACCGCGCGGGGGCTGGCCGACGCGTACGGGGTGGAGACCCGATCGGCGCGTCGGCTGCTCAAGTCACTGCGCGCAGCCGGGTTCGCCGAGGAGGTCGGGGTGCACGTCAGCACCGGTGCGGGCCGACCGCAGACCGTCTACCGGGTGGCCATGCAGCGGCTGGTCGGTGCGGTCGGGGCCGACTCGTGAGGTTCGAGCCGACCTGGCTGGTCACCGCCACCTTCGCCGCCGACGCGCGGCTCACCAGGCAACCCCACCGGGCGGCCCACCTCGACCACGTCCGGGGGCTGCTCGCCGACGGCACCGCCCTGGTCGCCGGGGCCCGCGCCGACCTGGGGGCCTCGCTCCTCGTCCTGCGGGCACCCGACGCCGTGACCGCCCGGACCCTCGTCGAACACGATCCGTACTGGCAACACCGGGTGTGGACGGCCATCGAGGTGATCGAGTACCTCGCCGCCACCCCGCAGTCCCTCGGGAGGTCATGATGTCGCAGTACCGCCAGGTTTCCGGCGTCCGGGTGTCCGGCGTCGACCACGCCCCGTACGCGGCCGGTCTGCTGACCGACGCGCTGGGGGAGGGGGCCGAGCCGGTCCGGTTCACCCCCGACGCGACGCTGCCCGAGGGCGGGTACCGCGTCGAGGTGCCCGAGACCGGCGAGATCCGGATCGTCGGCGACCCCTTCGCCGGCCTGGTGTACGCCACCCGTGACCTCCTCGACCGGGCCACCCCGGCCGGTCTGCCCGTCGGCACCGTCGACGCCACGGCCGGGCCGGGGCTGCCGTTGCGGACCCTCTGGACGTGGGACCACTCCACCAACTGGGACCTGCGCCGACTCGGCCTCCAGGAGATCGGCGCGCTGAATCCGTACGCCAAGGGCTCCGACGCGTTCGGGGCCGACTACCGGCGGCTGGTCGACTTCTGCAGCGCCGAACGGATCGGCGGGATCGTGGTGTACGGGCTGCTGCGCGACGCCCACGGCGGCGTCGAGGCGGCCCGGGAGCTGTGCGAGTACGCCAACGCCCGGGGCGTACGGATCATCGCCGGGGTGGGGATCAACGCCTACGGCGGCGTCTACTTCGACGGTCGGCACCGCTTCAACCTCGCCACCTGGCTGCGGCAGCGCCCCGACCTGGCCGCCGAGCTGCCGAAGAAGGTCGGGTTCGACATCGACGAGTTCGGTGACCTGCACTTCCCGGCCAGCGAGTACATGATGGCCGCCTGTCCCTCGCATCCGGAGAACCTGGCGTGGCACCGCGACGCCGTCGACTGGCTGCTCGACACCCTGCCGGTGGGTGGGATCAACTTCGAGACCGGCGACTACGGCAGCTGCGCCTGCGACAGGTGCACCGCGCACACCGGCGGTGAGCGCACCTCGTGGTCGTACGAGGCGATGCGGTCGGTGTACCCGACCCTGCTGGACACCGCCCGCCGGACCGGACCGGCCGGGGTGCCCCTGCGGCACCTGGTCGAGGTGTACTGGGACAACATCTTCGACCTCGACGCCCAGGGTCCGCTTGCCGACCTGCCCGACGACGTCGCCTACCAGTACTGCGTGAACCGGGGTTTCTGGTACGACAACCGGGACCGGCTCACCGCCGACCACGTCTCGGCGTTGCCGCACACCACCAACGTCCTGCGGACCCACGCCGGATCGCAGTGGAACCGGCAGCGCCACTCCTGGGTCCCGGACATGTACGCCGACATGGCCACCCGGACCGCCGCCGCCGGGATGCGGGGGCTGACCATCTTCGCCGAGGCGTCCGCGTACCACCCGACGAACGAGGTCAGCTACCTGGCGTACGCCCGGTTCTCCTGGAACCCGGAGCTGACCTGGGCGGACTTCTGGCGTGACGAGGTCGCCCCCCGGTTCGGCGGGTCGGCCGAGGCGGAGGCGTTCCGCGACGGCGCGGCAGTGCTCGACGACCCGTCGGCCGAGGCGGCAACGTTGACCCGGGTCGGCGCGGACGCCCTGGCGATGGTCGCCGCGACCGGCGGGGAGGTGCAGCGCCGCTGGCTGTGGTTGGCCGAGCGGACCGCCCGGCACGCCCACAGCGCCGGCTGACCCCGCTGTCGGGACCGCCCCGGTCGTCGGTGGTGAAGCCGTCGACCGGGGCCGCGCGGGTCAGCCGGTGGCGACCCCGTAGGCGAGGGCGAGGAGCGCGGCGGTGAGGGCCGCCGCCCCGCCCATCGTCAGGGTGTTGCCGAACGACCAGGCCCCGGGCCGCCCGATCGCGGCGTGCAGGAAGAACCCGCCGGACTGGCTGATCGTCCCGGCGGCGAGCAGACCCCCGACGACCCAGGTGTACGGGTCGGACAGCCCGGCCCGGGCGGCAATGCCGAGGGCGGTCAGGGTGAGCACCAGCAGGACACCGGCGTGCGCGTGTCCGGCCCGGAACAGTGCCAGTTGGAAGGCGTTGAGTCGTCCGGCGGCGGTCAGTCGCATCAACGTGTATCCGCCGAACATCACCGTCGGGACGCTGACCAGTGCGATCACTGTCAGCCATCGATCCGCCGTACCCATTGTTCCTCCTGTCGTGGTGGCGTTGCGCACGCCCGATCTTGACGACGACAAGATAGCCTGGTCGGGTAGCATCTTGTCAACGTCAACATGAGCGGAGGCCGGATGCGGCAGCCATACCACCACGGTGACCTGCGCCGGGCCCTGCTCACCGCAGCCACCGAGGCGATAGTCGAGGCCGGGCCGGCGGCGTTGAGCCTGCGGGACCTGGCGCGGCGGGTCGGCGTCTCGCACGCCGCACCGGCGCACCACTTCGGCGACAAGACCGGCCTGCTCACCGCGATCGCCGCCGAGGGGCTGGAACTGCTCGCCGGGGCACTGGAGGCCGCCGGGGGCGACATCCTGGCCACCGGTCAGGCGTACATCCGGTTCGCCGTCACCCACCGGGCGCACTTCGAGGTGATGTTCCAGCCGAGCCTGCTGCACGCGGAGGCACCGGAGCTGGTGGCCGCCCGGCAGCGGGCCGGTCAGGCGCTCAGCGACAGCCTGACCGATCCCCGGGTGACCGACGGCGTCGCCGACCAGGCACGGCTGGCCGCCTGGTCGATCGCGCACGGCTTCGCCACCCTGTGGCTGGCCGGTGCGCTCCCGCCCGACCTCGGCGGGGACGCCCCCGACGCTGCCGCCCCGGTCCTCCGACTGCTCTTCGAACACCCACCCGCGACGTGAGCGGCGGGAGGGCCGGGCGGTGCGGCGAGGGGCCGCACCGCCCGGCGCCGGCGTGCCCGTACCGGGCACCGGTCGGCGCGGACGCGCCGGCGCTGTGGGCGTCGTCCGCTACCCG
>NZ_JBEPEQ010000157.1:0-10263 GCF_040300925.1 Micromonospora sp. NPDC000207 | reverse complement strand
CCCAGCGGAGCGCGGCGGCGATCCTCGCCGAGTCGGACCTGCGCGAGGCCGACCCCGGGGCGGCGCCGGACACCGTGCTGGAACGCCGTACCTCCGAGGAGACGGCACCGGCGGTCGAGCCTCCCGACTGAGCGGCCCACCGGCACCGCCGGCCCGGCCGACCGCCGTCGGGCGCGCCGGTGGTGCACAGCGGTGGATTCGCGCCCGTGATCCGATAGCGTCGGGACATGCCCGAAAGCGGTTACCCCTGGCCGATCGAGACGACCCGACTGGACAACGGCCTCCGTGTGGTCGTGAGCGAGGACCGCACCGCCCCGGCGGTGGCGGTGAACCTCTGGTACGACGTGGGATCGCGGCACGAACCGGAGGGGCAGAGCGGCTTCGCCCACCTCTTCGAACACCTCATGTTCGAAGGCTCGGTGAACGTGGCCAAGACCGAGCACATGAAGCTCATCCAGGGTGCGGGCGGTTCGCTGAACGCCACCACCAACCCGGACCGGACCAACTACTTCGAGACCGTCCCGGCCGAGCACCTGGAGCTGGCGCTCTGGCTGGAGGCCGACCGGATGGGCGGGCTGGTGCCCGCGCTGACCCAGGAGACGCTGGACAACCAGCGTGACGTGGTGAAGAACGAACGCCGCCAGCGGTACGAGAACGTGCCGTACGGCGACGCCTGGCTGCGGCTGCTGCCGATGCTCTACCCGCCGGGGCACCCGTACCACCACTCGACCATCGGGTCGATGGCCGACCTGAACGCGGCCGACCTCGCCACCTTCCAGGCGTTCCACCGGACCTACTACGCCCCGAACAACGCCGTCCTGACAGTGGTCGGGGACACCACCGCCGCCGAGGTGTTCGGGCACGCCGAGAAGTACTTCGGTGCCCTGCCGGCCCGCGCCGACATCCCCTCCGCCCCCGACGGGCGGACCGTGGCCGCGACCGGGAAACCGGTCCACGAGACGGTCACCGCCGACGTTCCCGCCCCCCGGGTGTACGTGGCACACCGGACGTACGCCTTCGGCACCCCCGGGTACGACGTGACGACCGTGCTCGCGGCGATCCTGGGCAGCGGCCGGGGCAGCCGCCTCTACCAGCGCCTCGCCGACGGCGAGCGGATCGCCCAACCGGACCTCGTCGGCGCGTACGGGGTGGACCTGGCGTACGCCCCGGCACCCCTGATCGCCACCGCCACCGCCCGTCCCGGGGTGACCGCCGAGCGGCTGACCGCCGGGCTCGCCGAGGTGGTCGACGAGCTGGCCACGGTGCCGGTGACCGCCGCCGAGCTGGACCGGGCCAAGGCCCTGTTGAGCACCATGTGGTGGCGGCAGATGGCCACTGTGGACGGCCGGGCCGACACCCTCAGCCGGTACGCCGTCCAGTTCGGCGACCCGGCGAAGGCCGCCGACCGGCTGCCCGGCTGGCTCGCGGTGACCGCCGGACAGGTCGCCGAGGCCGCCGCCGAGGTACTCACCCCCGCCGACCGGGCCACCCTGGTCTACCTTCCCGAGGAGACGTCATGACCCTCATCGCCACCCGTCCCGGCCCGGGGGCTGCCCGGGCCTACCGGTTCCCGCAGGTCGTCCGGCGGAGCGCCGCCGGTGGCCAGGTGGTGGCGGCACACCTGCCCGGCCAGAACCTCGCCGTGGCCCTGCTGCTGCTCGACGCCGGGGCCGGTCGGGAACCGGTCGGCAAGGAGGGCGTGGGTGCGGTCCTGGCCAAGGCGTTGGAGGAAGGGACCGCGCAGCGGGACGCGACAGCGTACGCACTGGCCGTCGAGGGGCTCGGCACCGAGTTGGTGACCGGGCTTGACTGGGACTCCTTCCAGGTCAGCGTCCAGGTGCCGGTGGACCGGCTGACCGCCGCCGTCGAACTGCTCGCCGAGGCGGTCCGTACGCCCCGACTCGACCCCGCCGACGTCCGGCGGGTCCGCGACGACGAGGCGACGGCGCTGCGGATGGACTGGGCGAACCCGGGTCCGCGCGCCGACGCGGTCCTGCGGGCGGAGCTGTACGGTGCCGGGAACCGCTGGGGCCGCCCGATGTACGGCGACCCGGACTCGGTGGCCGCCCTCGACGTCGACGACGTCACCGTCTTCCACTCCGAGTGGTTCATCCGGCCGGGGACCCTGGTCGTCGCCGGTGACCTGGACCGGATCGACCTGGACACGCTCGCCTCGGTGGCGTTCGCCGGCACCGCCGGTGGGGCGGTCGAGCGGGGTGCCCCGATCGAGGTGCAGGTTCGCCCCGGTCGTCGGATCATCCTCGTCGACCGTCCCGGTTCGGTCCAGTCCACGCTGCGCCTGGGCCACCCTGCCCCGCACCGGGCGCACCCCGACCACGTACCGATGACCCTGGCCGGCACTGTGCTCGGCGGGGCTTTCACCTCCCGGCTCAACCACCTGATCCGCGAGGTACGCGGGTACACGTACGGTATCCGGGGCGACTTCGGGTCGTCTCGCCGCTTCGGCAGGTTCGCGGTCAGCTCCGGGGTGCAGACGGCTGTCACCGCGCCGGCCCTGGTCGAGGCGGTGGGGGAGATCACCCGTACCCAGGCGGGTGGGGTGACCGAGGACGAGCTGGAGGTGGCGCGCTCCTGGCGGGCCGGTCAGCTCTCGGTGGAGTTGCAGAGCCCCCGGGCCATCGCCTCGGCGCTGACCACCCTGGTCGTCCACGACCTGCCTGACGACTACCACGCCCGGCTGCGCGAGGAACTGCTCGCCGCCGACGTCGAGCAGGTCAGCGCCGCCGCCACCACCCACCTGCACCCCGAGGCGCTCACCCTGGTGGTCGAGGGCGACGCGGCGGCGATCCGCGACGACCTGACCGCCGCCGGTCTGGGGGAGGTCCTGGCGGGGTGATGTTCGTCGCTCAGGGCGACGGTACGGGCCGGGCGGTGGGAAACGGTTCCCCGTCCGGCCGGTGGGCTGGGTAGCCTCGCGGGCATGAGGATCGGCATTGTGGGCGCCACCGGCCAGGTCGGTGGGGTCATGCGGCAGGTGTTGGCGGAGCGGTCGTTTCCGGCGGACCAGGTGAGGTTGTTCGCCTCCGCCCGGTCGGCGGGGCGGACCCTGCCGTGGCGGGGCGGCGAGGTGACCGTCGAGGACGCGGCCACCGCGGACTACCGGGGGCTGGACATCGTGCTCTTCTCCGCCGGGAAGGGCTCGGCCAAGGAGTTGGCGCCCCGGGTCGCCGAGGCCGGCGCGGTGGTCATCGACAACTCCTCGGCCTTCCGGATGGACCCCGAGGTGCCGTTGGTCGTCGCCGAGGTCAACCCGGAGGCCGCCGCCGTACGCCCCAAGGGCATCATCGCCAACCCGAACTGCACCACCATGGCGGCGATGCCGGTGCTGCGTCCGCTGCACGCCGAGGCGGGGCTGGTCAGCCTGGTCGTCTCGACCTACCAGGCGGTGTCGGGCGCTGGGCTGGCCGGCGTGGCCGAGCTGGACGAGCAGGTCCGCAAGGTGGCCGAGGACGCCACCGGGCTGGCCTTCGACGGGGGCGCCGTGGAGTTCCCCGCCCCCCGCAACTTCGCCCGGCCGATCGCGTTCAACGTGCTCCCCCTCGCCGGCTCGATCGTCGAGGACGGCTCCGCCGAGACCGACGAGGAGCAGAAGCTCCGCAACGAGAGCCGCAAGATCCTCGGGATCCCGGACCTGAAGGTCTCCGGCACCTGCGTCAGGGTGCCCGTCTTCACCGGCCACTCGTTGCAGATCAACGCCCGCTTCGCCAGGCCGCTGAGCCCGCAGCGCGCTGTCGAACTCCTCGACGGGGCACCCGGGGTGGCCCTCTCGGACGTCCCGCACCCGCTGGAGGCGGCCGGTCAGGACCCGACGTTCGTCGGTCGGATCCGGGCGGACGAGACCGTCGAACACGGCCTCGCCCTGTTCTGCTCCAACGACAACCTGCGCAAGGGCGCCGCCCTCAACGCCGTCCAACTAGCCGAACTCATCGCCACCCAACTCCACTGACCCACCCCACCCCACCCCACCCCCACCCCCACCCCACCCCCACCCCACCCCACCCCCACCCCACCCCCACCCCCACCCCCCCTGCCGCTCCGTCGTCCCGTCGCGTTGATCAAGGGATTTGCGTCATGGAAACGGGGGGATGCTGACGCAAATCCCTTGATCAACGCTCGCGGGGCGGGGTGGGGCGGGGCGGGGCGGGGCGGGGTGGGGAGGGGGTGGGGTGTTAGTTCGGTGGGGTGTTAGTTCGGTGAGGGTGGGTAGGCGGGGGGTTGCCGACACCGAGAGGGGAGCACCATGACGACGGTCGGAGAGTTCATGACGACCCGGTTGGTGACCATGGACGGCACGGACACGCTCACGGCGGCGGCTCGGGTGATGCGCGACAACGCGATAGGTGACGTGGTGGTCACCGACGACGGCGACGTGGTCGGAATCGTGACCGACCGGGACATCACGGTCAGGGGGATCGCCGAGGAGATGGACCCCGACCAGACCCCGGTCAACCAGATCGTCTCCCGTGACGTGATCACCGTCAGCCCTGACGACGACGCGGTCTCGGCCACCGACCTGATGCGTACCTACGCGGTCCGCCGGCTGCCGGTCGTCGACGACGGTCGCCTGGTCGGGCTGGTGTCGATGGGTGACCTCGCGGTCGAGCGTGAGCCCCAGTCGGTGCTCGCCGACATCAGCGCCGACGACCCGAACAACTGACTTCCCTGTCGCAGTGACGCCGGTCCCCGGTTCGGGGGCCGGCGTTCGACGTCGAGGCGGCCGGTCTCCGGGGTGTCCCGGACCTCACCCGAAGCGGGCGAGGTTGGCCGCGACGGCGGCGGGGACCCTGCTCGGACGTCCGAACACCGCGGACTTGCGGGAGGGGTGCACCGATGGTGGACGCGACCACGAGGTTCTTCGAGGACCTGCAACGGCGGGGACACGAGCCTCTGCTGGAGAAGCTCTCCGGGGTCATCCGCTTCGACCTGCGCGAGCGGGCACAGACCCAGCACTGGATGCTGCGCATCGACCGGGGTCGGATGCAGGTCAGCCGGGAGGACGAGGGCGCGGACAGTGTGCTGTCGACGAGCCCACAGCTGTTCGAGGAGATGGCCACCGGACGGGAGGACGGCATCGCGGCGCTGCTGCGCGGCGACGTCACCGTCACCGGTGACGCCCGGCTGGTGCTGCAGATCGAGCGGCTCTTCCCCGGCCCGCCGGACTCCACGGGACCACGTCGGCTCTTCGGTAGGGAGGCGTACTGATGGGGCAGAGTGACACGATCCGGATCCTGGACGGCAACACCTTCGTGGTTTCGGAGGACACCGGCGACATCGAGGCGACACCGAGTGAACCGACCGGGATGTTCTCACTGGACACCCGATTCCTGTCCCGGTGGGTGCTCACAGTCAACGGGGAGCGCCTCAACGCGCTGTCCTACGACGACCTCCAGTACTACGAGGCGCGCTTCTTCCTGGTGCCGGGCCTGGCCACGCACTACATCGACGCGAAGCTCTCGATCATCCGGGAGCGGGCGGTGGGCGGCAGCTTCCGGGAGACGCTGACCTTCCTCAACCACGACGAGCGCCCCGTCGACCTGGACATCCGGATGGAGGCGGGGTCCGACTTCGCCGACCTGTTCCAGATCAAGGACGAGATCCTCAACAAGAAGGGCGAGCTCTACACCGAGGTCGAGTCCGACCGGCTGCGGCTGGGATACCGGCGGGGCAACTTCCGTCGGGAGACAGTCATCTCCACCTCCGGCGGGGCCCGCTTCGACCAGCGGGGGTTCTCGTACACGGTGCACCTGGAGCCGAACGAGGAGTGGCGCACCGACATCGACGTGCAGACCTTCGCCCTCGGGCCGGGCGGCCGGGACCTGCGCATCGGGGTCCAGTCGCACGGCCCGGAACGGCTGGCGTTGCAACAGGACCTGGAGGAGTGGATCGCCGGTGCGCCGACGGTGAACGCCGAGTGCGAGCACCTCGGCCGGACGTACCAGCGGAGTCTGGTGGACCTCGCCGCGCTGCGTTTCGCCCCGCTGACCATGCCCGGACAGACCGTCCCGGCCGCTGGTCTGCCCTGGTTCATGACACTGTTCGGGCGGGACAGTCTGCTGACCTGTCTTCAGGTGCTCCCGTTCGCCCCGGGTCTGTCGAAGACCACACTGCGGATCCTGGCCGCCGTGCAGGGCACCCGGTTCGACGACTTCCGGGAGGAGGACCCGGGTCGGATCCTGCACGAGATTCGGTACGGCGAGACCGCCGCGTTCGAGGAGCAGCCCCACTCGCCCTACTACGGCTCGGTGGACGCCACCCCGCTGTTCGTGATCCTGCTCGACGAGTACGAGCGATGGAGTGGGGACGCCGCGCTGGTCAAGGAGTTGGAGCGGGAGACCCGGGCGGCACTGACGTGGATCGACGAACACGCCGACCTGGTCGGTAACGGTTACATCTGGTACGAGCGGCGCAACACCGACACCGGCCTGGAGAACCAGTGCTGGAAGGACTCCTGGGACTCCATCTCGTACTCCGACGGGCGGTTGCCGGGTTTTCCCCGGGCCACCTGCGAGGTGCAGGGGTACGCGTACGACGCGAAGATCCGCGCGGCCCGCCTGGCCCGCGAGTTCTGGAACGACCCGGCGTACGCCGACCGGCTGGAACGGGAGGCCGCAGACCTCAAGGAACGGTTCAACCGGGACTTCTGGGTCGCCGACGGCGAGTTCTACGCCCTGGCGCTGGACGCCGAGGGGCGGCAGGCCGACGTGCTCAGCTCGAACATCGGGCATCTGCTGTGGAGTGGGATCGTGGACGACTCCCGGGCGGCGAGGATCGCCGAGCACCTGGTCAGCGACCGGCTCTTCTCCGGCTGGGGGGTCCGCACCCTGGCCGAGGGGGAGGTGCGGTACAACCCCATCGGCTACCACAACGGCACGATCTGGCCGTTCGACAACTCGTTCGTCGCCTGGGGGCTGCGCCGGTACGGCTTCGCCGAGGAGGCCGCCACCGTCGCCGACGGCATCCTCGCCGCCGCCAGCTACTTTGACGGGCGGCTGCCCGAGGCGTTCGGCGGCTACCCCCGGGACCTGACCAGGTTCCCGGTGGAGTATCCGACGGCGTGTAGCCCGCAGGCCTGGTCCACCGGGGCGCCGATGCTGCTGCTGCGGACCATGCTCGGGATCGAGCCGCACGAGGGACACCTGGCTGTCGAGCCGCAGCTTCCGGTGGGCATGGGCCGCATCGAGGTGCTGGACATTCCGGGGCGGTGGGGTCGGGTGGACGCCTTCGCCCGCGGGCGCATCGAGCTGCCACCGCACTAGGCGGGCCCGCCACCGCCGGCCCGCCACCGCCGGCCCGCCAGCGCCGGCCCGCCAGCGCCGGCCCGGTGCCACTGGTCATCCCTCGGTGGCCGGGTCGGCGGTGTCGGCGAAGGTACGGTCGGTCCCCCGAGTCGGTCTGCGGCGCGCGAACACGACCTGCCCGAAGACGGGTGGCGGAGCCGGTCCGAGGGCTGCTCCGGGCCGGGGTCGTACGCCGGGAACCACCAGCGCCGGCGTCGATCCGGTCGTGACCGGGCAGGGTAGGGTCGCGGCATGCCGGAACTCGTGTACCCGCCCGTGATCGCCGCTGCCAGGACGATGTTCCGGGTGCTCGACCTGCGCCTGACCGTGGAGGGCTCGCACCACGTGCCGCGTACCGGCGGGGCGGTGATGGCCAGCAACCACATCGGCTACCTCGACTTCATCTTCTGCGGTCTCGGTGCCCTGGAGTCCCGGCGGCTGGTCCGGTTCATGGCCAAGCAGGAGGTCTTCAACCACCGGATCTCCGGCCCGCTGATGCGCGCGATGAAGCACATCTCGGTGGACAGGCAGGCCGGCTCCGCCTCGTTCCGGGCGGCGGTCGAGGCGCTGCGCGCCGGTGAGGTGGTCGGCGTCTTCCCGGAAGGCACCGTGAGTCGCTCGTTGACAGTGAAGGAACTCAAGAGCGGCACCGTCCGAATGGCCCGGATGGCCGGGGTCCCCGTGCTGCCTACCGCGCTCTGGGGTACGCAGCGACTCTGGACCAAGGGGCGTCCGCGTACCCTGACCCGCCGACACCTTCCGGTGACCATTCTGGTCGGGGAACCGATGGACCCGGCCGACTACCCGAACAGCCCGGCGATGGCCACCGCGTTGACCGAACGGTTGCACGCCCTGGTGGACCGGGCCCAGCGGGAGTACCCGGAGAAGCCCTCGGAGCCGGACGAGACCTGGTGGCAGCCGGCCCACCTGGGTGGGACCGCCCCCACCCCCGAGGAGGCCGCCGCCATCGACGCCGGCACCGGCACCGATCGCAGCCCCACCGCCTGACCCCCGGCACCGATCGCAGCCCCACCGTCTCACCCCGGCACCGGCAGCTCCGGGGTCAGCAGCTCCGGGGTCAGCAGGCCGATCCGGGGCGGCCGGGCTGCGGCAGCTCGACGGTCTGGGCCGTGCCGACCACGGCGACCGGCCGAGGCCGCACCGGCTCCGGGCGGGTGCCCGGGTGGTAGTAGTCGTCGCGGGACATGAACTCTACAGGCAGGGCACCGGCCAGGCGAACCCGTCGACCGGGACCGAACGCCTGCGGGACCAGCCCACGGAGCAGTTCGTCGCGCTCCGGCGGGGCGAGTTCCACGAGCTCGGGACGGTTGAGCCGGAAGGTGGCCACGGCCCGCTGGACCTGCCGGGCAAGCTCCGAGACCTCCCGCGTCGGGCCGCGCAGGGCGAGCGCCGGCTGCCGGATCGTCCGCAGCGCGTCGCAGACCACGAAGAGTTCGTCCTCCCACCCCGGGGCGACGGCGGTCAGCTCCAGACGTGAGGGCCACTGCCAGCGGATCTGCCCGGTGACCAGTCGGGGTCGACCGATCGGGCGTCGGTGTCGACCGTCGGGCTGGACCACCGCCAGCGTCACTCCCGCGCAGACGTGCACCAGACGACGGTCGGTCACCGTCACCGTCGCGATGCTCGGCAGCGACCACTGACGCCGCCCCTCGGACGGGCCGAGCAGGTGACCCGCCAGCCACAACCGGTACCGCCCCAGGATCCGTTCGCCGAACTCCGGCACCAACTCGTACCGTCGATCCAGGACCGGACCCTCGACCTCACCGTACGCATCGAACCGATGCGGACCGACGAAGAACGGGTATGCGTCCTCACCCATCGTCCCGACCTCCCCCCCACCGAGGAATTCTGGCCCCGAGCCTCGCCGAACCTGCCCGGAATGTCATGACACCCGTTAGGGGGTCGGCCGGTCGTGCGCTGCGTACGACCGGTAGTTGCCGATATCTTCCGGTCGGACGAGTCCGTCCTCGATCGCCCGGGCGAGCAGGGCCGACTTGGTGGCCGCCGGCCGTCCCGCCCGGGTGTACTTGATGCGGGCCCGGTCCACGTACTGCTTGACCGTGTGCTCACTGATCTGCATCCGCCGCGCCACCGACCGCTTCGACATCGACTGGAACCACAACAGCAGCGCCTCCCGCTCCTTGTCGGACAGGGCGGGCCGGTCCGGCCGGGGATCGCCGACCATCGCCCCGGCCAACGACGGCGGCACGTAGGGGCGGTCGCTGGCGGCGGCGAGGACGGTTGCCACGCAGTGCTCCCGCCCCTCGTGTTTGGCGAGGAAGGCCACCGCCCCGGCGTCGAGCGCGGCGAGCATGGTCTCCGGTTCGGTGTGCTCGGAGTAGACCACCACCCGACGACCGGCCGCGCAGAGATCGGCGAGCCGGTCGAGGACCATCCGCCCGTGCAGGCGCAGGTCGAGCAGGAGCACGTCGGCGTCGGGGGCGGCCCGCAGGACCTCGTCCGGGTCGTCGCCGGTGGCCAACACCGTCACCCGGGGCTCGGCGGCGAGCCAGGCCCGGACCCCGTCGATCACCACCGGATGGTCGTCCACGATCGCCACCGTGACCGGATCTCCGGCGGTCATCGCCGTCGCCACCGGGTCTGTGTCCATCTGATCGTCCCGTCCCGCTCGTCGAGGTGCTCCACCTGATCGTCGTCCGGGCCCGCGGCGTCGTACGGGTCGGAGGCCGGGGGACCGGCACCGTCCAGTGTGCCAAAGTCGGCACCCGTGGTCTCCTCGTCCGGGGTGACCAGACCTACCACCACCTCGTCGGGACCGGCGACGACAGTCAACCGGGCCCACCCTCGGGCGTCGACGAGTGCGGCGGTGAGCGGCTCGGCCAGCCGACGACGGATTCGCACCGGCAGGGCCGGGGGCACGCCGACGGTGGCCAGTTCGATCCGGAGCCCGTGCCGCTCTGCCAGGTCGGCGGCGGCCCGGATC